>NZ_MEFH01000001.1:0-36620 GCF_001725095.1 Sphingopyxis sp. SCN 67-31
GCGGCGGCGGAGGCGGCGGCGGCGGGGGCGGGGGCGGGGGCGGCGGCGGCGGAGGCGGCGGCGGCGGAGGCGGCGGAGGCGGCGGCGCGGTGGGCGGCGGCGCGGTGGGCGGCGGCGGCGGCGGCGCGGTGGGCGGCGGCTTATAAATCGCTCGCTGAAACCCTCTTCAAGCTTATCGACGCGGAGCTGCCCACGTGATTTACACGTCGCGTTCGCCAATTTTGGACGGCAGGGGCTACACCCCTGCCGTCAACGCGGGCCTGCCCCGCCGGCATCAGCGCTCCCGCCGCAAGGGGACGCGCACGCCCCAGGGCGTACTCTATTGCGGTCGCCCGACCATTCGCGGCAACCCGTTCAACTGGAAACGCGTCGGCGGACACGCGCGCAGCGTCGGCCTCTACGACGCCTGGCTGCACCGCCGCCTCGGCGCGCTGACCCTCGGCCGCATCGGCTACTGCCCCGCCGAGATCGACGCCCTCTTCCGCTGGCGCCACAAGCTGGAGGCGCACCTGCCCCAGCTCGTCGGCGTCGACCTGCAATGCTGGTGCCCGCTCACCAGCCGCTGGTGCCACGTTGATCCGCTGATCGCCTATGTCGCTCGCTTCTACGGCGGGCGGGTCGCGGCATGACCACCCACATGCCTGACATTCAATCCCTCATAGAGCGCGTGGAAGCGGCGACGGGGCCGTCCTACGAACTGGACTGCGCCATCTGGGATGCGGTCTATCCCGGCGAGCGACAAGCCCGCTTCGATGCGCTGACCGCCAAGGGGCAGCCCTATCATCGCCGCCTCGGCCCTGCCGATATGGACGGCTATGTGAAACCACTTCGTTCGTTCACCACCTCCCTCGACGCTGCGATGACGCTGGTGCCGGACGATTGCATATGGCTCCGGCTCGGCCCTGGCACCATGACTGTCTCGCGGCCCGATCCAAACGAAAAGCGTTGGGCGAAGCACTTTGAAGCCACCGCCGCCACCCCCGCCCTCGCTCTCGTCGCCGCCGCCCTCCGCTCCCGCGCTCAAGGGGAGAGGTGATGGCGCGCGATCTAGACATTTCCGGCTTGCAATCACGCATCGCCGAGGCTCGCCGGTTGCGCCGCATGTCGCTCGACGACGTTGCCAAGGTCAGCGGCCTGACCAAATCGCACGTGTGGGAACTCGAAAAGGGGCGCTCCCGAAATCCGACCGTCCGCGCGGTGTGGAGCCTCGCCCGCGCGCTTACCGTGTCGCCATCGTGGCTGCTCGGCCTCAGCACGGAAACCGTATCCGGCGACCCTCTCGCGCTTGAGGTCGCGGCGCTGATCGAACTTCGCCTGCAAGAGCGCGCCACCCCCACCAAAGGAGATCAGCATGGCTGACACTCACGATCTTATTCGTACCAGCCCGAAAGGGCCGGGGCAGAAATTTGTCGGGCGCTGCATCAAGTGCGGCATCGACAATCTCACCTTCAGCGACATGGACGGGGAATGCGTCAACCCCGCTGGCCTCGATTCCGGCGACGCCCTGACGCTCGCCCTACAGCTTACCGAGGGAGGCGATCATGACTGAACCGATGAAGCCGAGCGTGACGCAGGCGTTAGAGCGCGAAGAGCGGTATATCGTCATCAAGCGCAAGCATCTCGAAGAGGAGCAGGAGCGCGGCCTTCGTATGATGCTCGGATTGAACGGCATCAAACTGATCGACGCCGTTGTCGTCGAAGCCGACTGGCCCGAATACGAACCGGTCTGGAAGATGATCGAAGATCGTGTCGCGGGTCGCCCCGCCAGCGATACGGCTGGGGATGCGCTGCGGGAGGGGTTGTGGCGCACCATCGACAGCGCGCCGCAGACCGGCGAGACGATCCTGGCGATTTGCGCCTCGGCCTACACGCCTACCGCCTTCGATACCTGGTGGCAGGATGGCTGGACGCATTACAGCCGCCCCGAGGACAAGTGGCACGGTGGCGTGGGCAAATGGTTCCCGACGCACTGGATGCCTCGGGAGGCCTATATCGCCGCCCTATCCCAACCCTCCCCGGATGAGGGGGCTTGTCGGTGCGACGCTTGCGGTCAGGCAAATCCGGTATGGTTCGCACCAAGCCCTCTCTGGAATCTCGTCGTCGGCGGCCCCGACGCCACGGACGATCCCGGAGGCATCGTCTGCCCGATCTGCTTCATCGAGAAAGCCGAAGCGGCAGGCATCATGCCATCGGACGGCGCGTGGCTGCTGACCAATGAAGCACCCTCCCCGGGTGAGGGGGCGCATGACAAGATCGCAACCAGCATTTGCCAGACCGTAGCTGAAATCCCCGACCGATCGTCACCAGATGATCAGCCCGATATGATGCTGGTGACGGCCGACGAGCTTCACACGATCGTTACCTGCGCGCTCGAAAACGACGCAGAATTGAACCCCGTTCCCTCCCCGGATGATAGCTTGGGAAGGTTGAGGGAGGCGCTTGAGCCGTTCGCGGCGGTCCTCGACGAATACGACCCTCCCGATGAGGACGATGCCACGCCAGCGACCTTAGTTGTCGGCAGCGTCACCGATTACTCGCTCGACCTCGGCGACTTCCGCGCCGCCCGCGAAGCCCTCGCCCTCTCCAATTCCAAAGGGAGCCGGGGCGAATGACCTTCGCCGCCCGCCCCGATATCTGCACCGCTGCGCTCTGGCCATGCTGCCGTTGCTCGCGCTGCCGCTCGCTTCCCCCCGCATCCGGCGCTTTCACGGCCGCGCCGGACGCCGCCGCCGCCCGATCGTCAGGCCCCTTTCCGTTGGGCGGCGGCACACCCTCTCCGTCCATCGGCGCTCTTGCAGTCGCGCCGCTGGACCCACCTGTCGCCGCCCGGCGCCCCTTGCGTGAATGTAGGCCGGGCGGCGACCTTTTCGGAGATGCGGAATGATCGAGCCATTCGACATCGTCGCCGGCGGCGAGGCCATCGCCGACGAACAGGCCCATGCGCTCCAGACGGGCACGCTCAACGCCATCATCGGCCATCGCATCGGCCAGATCGCAAAGGGGCACACCCAGGCGGTCGACGACGCGACCAGCTATGACCTGATGATCGGCAAGGTCGGGCTCCACTTCATGCAGCCGATCCGCCACCGCACTCGCGACAATGCGTCGTCGCACGAACTGCTCGGCGCCGCCCGCGCCGCCGAAAAGCTGGCCGCCTTTTGCTGGGCGCTAGCCGACAAGGCCCGCCGCGATGCCGCGCGCAAAGCCGCGATCGAACAAGCTCAACAGGAGGATAAGCTATGAGCCTGCCAGCCAAGAATACGTCGGCCGATGCCCTTCGCAAGCTGCTCAAGACGAACAAGGTGCGCCATGCCGGTGCGATCTGGCGGGGCGGCGCCAGCGGGCCGCCCCAGCGCACCGGGATCGGACTGACCTTGAGCAACGGGACGCATCTGCGCGTGACCGACAAGACGTTTACCGACGTTATCGGTCCCATTGTCGAAACCGCGAACGATCATAGCATCCGGGACGAAGCGCCTATCTTCGTTCACGGCCCGCGCGGTTGCGGCAAGACCCGCAACGCACGCTGGATCGCCGAAACCTTCGGCCGCGATATGGCTGACATCGTTGATGGATGGACGCCGGGCGACCCGATTCGGGGCGGCGATGTCTACCTGTGCATCGAACCGCCCCGGCAGGAGGACGCGCCTCGCGCGGTCATCGTGCCGTTCGACCGCCTGGGCCAGGCGCAGGACATCGCCGTCCCGCCCGTTTCTCCTTTCACCTGCGGGACGCACCACGTCCAGGCACAAGCCGTTCTCTCCCTGCTCGAAACCGGCCTTCGCATCGGCAATCAGATCGACAGCGAAGCAATCGAATTGCTGGACAGGATGGTGGACATCGCCGGCCTCAATTTTGCTCTTCGCCTGCTCCGTCGGCCCGTCACCGATGACGAAGTGCCGTTCTGATGGTGGCGTCGCTCGAATCCATCAAGCGTCGCGCGACCCGGATGAAGAAGGCCGCGCTCGCACCGCTCAAGCACGCCCACGCTCTGGAAGCGAGCGCCCGCGCCGAAGGCTTCAACAGCTACGCGCACGCTCGGGCCTTCCTGCTCGGCCGCACCGACAAGGGGCCGAACGAGCAAACCTGATTCGGGCATCCCGCCCGAAGGCGGGCGGTGCAACGTGATACCGCCGCCCGCCGAATTTTCACCAGCAAAAGGAAAAGACCATGGCCGAAGCCACCACCAGCGACGAACAGCTCCGCCTCTACATCGAGCGGATTGAGCGCCTTGAGGAAGAAAAGAAGGGTATCGCCGACGACATCCGCGACGTCTATCTGGAATCGAACTCGCAGGGCTACGAACCCAAGATGATGCGCGAGATCATCCGCCTGCGCAAAATGCCCGTCCACGATCGCAAGGAGTTCGAGGCGATCCTCGACGTCTACAAATCAGCGCTGGGGATCGAATGATGGCGGTCCTCATCACCGACGTTCAGTTCGATCAGATGCTTCGGACAGCGCTCGAAGCGCACGTCGAGGCGGAGACGGAGAAGGCGATAACAGCCGCCAAGGAAAAGCTGGATCAGGCTCTGCGGAAGGGGCTGGCGGCGCTCGTGATGACGCTGGTCAAGAGCTATACTGTGACTTTCGATCAGCGCGAAATCGTCATCACCGTGAAGAACGAGGCGAAGCTCTGATGTGCAACGCCTGCGGCAACCTCTGCTGCGGCAGCGACATGTTCGGTGGGTGCGGATGCGACCATTGCGACGATCCCGAATGCTGGTCGACCTGCGACGTCTGCGACCTGCCGGACGACCTCTGCCAATGCTTCGGCGATCACGACGATTGCGGCCCCGACATCGAGCATGTCGGGCGCCGCGATCGGCCCGAGTTCCTGGGCTGATCGCCGCCCAGCCTTGACACCGCGCCCCTCGCGGGCGCAGCCAGCCACCGGAGCGATGGAGTCCGACCGATGACAAAGAAACGCCCCGATCATATCGTCTTCGTCGATGGGCGACGACTGACCCTTTCGGACAGCGACGACACCATCCGATCGCTTGCCGGCGGCGGATGGGACTCGGGCGAGGTCGACGACCTTGTCGAAACGCGCCGTCTGATCGAGGCGCGTGGCGGCCCACGCGATGCCGCGGCCGCGCTCGGCATCGACCCGCGCACCATGCAGCGCATCTATTCGGGCAAGCGCCATTGCAGCCCCACGCTGCGCCGCCGCCTCGCCGAAGCGGGGGTGGGCGACCATGGCCAGGCGTAAGCGCACCGCCGACCGGCCGGGCAAAATCCGCTACTTCGACTATTGGGAACAGGCCGACGGCACGATCCGCTATCGCTGGATCGCCTCTCCGCGCCTGCGCCGCCTCGGATGGCAGAGTATCGACCTGGGGACCGACAAGGCGGCGGCGATGACCATGGCCATCGCCCGCAACGAAACCGTCGCGGCGGCCGACGAAGCGCGCAAGCTGTCGGTGATGGGCATCAACGGCGCGGCGCCCCCGGCACGCAAGCTGCCGCGCCGCATGACGCTCGCCGACCTGATCCACGAATTTCGGATCGTGATGATGCAGCGCCACGCGCTCGACGAGGCGCACGAGGAACATCTGACGAAGAAGACCGTCGACCAATACAACTCGCAGATGAACTGGCTGGGCGCCTGGGGCGGCACCACCTTCCTCGACGAGATCAGCGTCGAGGTGTGCAAGGACCTGCGCACCCTGCTCGTGAACGGCGCCAGCGCGTGGAACACGGCCGCGCGCCTGCGGATGCTGCGCCAGCTGCTCGGCTTCGCTGCCAGCAAGACGCGGGGCTGGATCCGCGAAAACCCGATGGATGGCGAGGAAGTCACGATCCCGACCCCCAAATCGCGCACCAAGCGCGCGTCGATCGAGGCGATCGAATGGCTCGCCGACTTCGCTCGCAGTTTCAGGGGAAAGGATCGCACCGGCGTCGAGCGCCTCGGCGGCGCCAATCTGGAGCTGGCCGTGCTGCTGGGCTTCTACTCGACCCAGCGCGAGGGCGACCTGCTCGCCGCCACCCGCATGAACTGGCGGCCGATCGAGGACATCGACGATTATGACCGCGCGACACTCACACTCGGCGGCAACGGCGTCGTCTATGGCCTGCGCATCTTCCAGCAAAAGACCCGCAAGTGGGTGACATGCTTCCTCCCGCCGCATGTCGCCGAAAGGCTCGATGCGCTGATCGACTCGCGCGGCGCTGGCTGGGATGGCCCCCTGCTCCAGAATGACGACCCGGACTCGAAGCGCCGCCATATCCCCGATCACGAATTTCAGCGCATCTATCGCGCGATGCGCGACGGGGCCGAGGCCAAGGCGCGCGCCGACGGCGACGCCTGGCTGGCCGACGAGCTGCACAAGCTGCAATATCGCGACATGCGCCGGTCGGGCATGTGCTGGATGCGCGACATGGGTTCCACCGTCCCGCAGATCGCCAGCATCAGCGGCCACAAGATCGAATATACGATGAAGATTCTCGATACCTATATGCCCGGCGACCCCCGCGCCAGCGCCGCCGGCCTCGCCAGCGCCCTGCGCACCCGTGCCGCGCGCCCGAAAAAGGAGAAAAAGGGGTGAGCGCCAAGAAAATGATCGAACGGCTGATCGACGCGTATGCGGACGCACGAGGCTGCGGGCAAACTCCATTGTCCTGGACCATCAACGAGGCTGCGGAGATCGAGCTACGAATGGACGAAAGGGTCTGGCGCTCCATGGGTCCGAACCAGACGATCAGCGATATGACAGTCTGCGATCTCCCGCTGTCGATCGGTGACGACGGCAGCGACGCGCCGTTCTACGCGCTTAAGGTTGCCGAGGGCCCCGATTTCGTGCCGCAATTAGACGAACCGTCGCACGAGTCGTCCGACGATCGTCACTGAGTGACGCTCTGTGACGTCACACCATCGTCACACAATCCCCCTTGACCCGCAGAAAACAGCCGCTTATTGGCGCCCGCTCCTGCCCCGTCGTCTAATGGTAAGACTACGGATTCTGATTCCGTCTATCGAGGTTCGAATCCTCGCGGGGCATCCATCGCAAATGCTGCATGATCGAATGCTCGGCCCGCTGCGAAATCGGGCGTCGCGGTCGCCATGGGAATCTCCTGCCGGTGCGGAGGTTCAGGCGGGCACCACGCGGACCGGAATCGATTTGGCCGCTGGCGTGCCGCTCATCCGGTCGTAATGGTCGAGCGGCAGCAGCGGATTGAGTTCGGGGTAATAGCCTGCGACCGCGCCGCGCGGCATCGGATAGTCGATGATCGTGAGCGCATCGACCCGCCGCCGAACCCCGTTGGTGCTGATCGTTTCGAGCGCGACGGTCGCGCCCTTTTCCAGCCCGCGCGCGATGCGGTCGTCCGCGTTCATGAACAGGATCATGCGATCGTTGTAGACGCCGCGATAGCGGTCGCTGTAGCTGTAGATTGTCGTGTTGAACTGATCGTGCGAACGCACCGTCGCCAGCCTCAGCATCGCGGGGTCGTCGACCCGCGCGTCGACTTCCAGACCCGGCAGCAGCAGGAAATTCGCCTTGCCGTTCGGGGTCGGCCAGACCAGCCGCCGCGGCGGGATGTCGAGATGGAATCCCTTCGGGTCCCGGATCCGCGCCGGGAAGTCGGCGTAGATTTCGGGATAGACGTCGGCGATCCGGTCACGGATGAGGCCATAGTCGTGGATATAGGATTCCCAGGGAATCCGGCTGTCGGGAAGCGTCGCCATCGCGATGCGGCAGACGATCTCCACCTCGGACTTCAGATGTTCGCTCGCGGGCTCCAGCACGCCGCGCGACGCCGTGACGTTCGACATCGAATCCTCGATCGTGACGAACTGCTCGCCCGCCGCCGTCTCGATCCGTTCGGAGCGTGCGATCACCGGCAGGATGAGCGCGTCGCGGCCATGGACGAGGTGGCCGCGGTTGAGCTTGGTGGCGATGCCGACGGTCAGCGCCAGCCCGCGCATCGCCGAATAGGCCAGATCGGTATCGGGCACGGCGCGGACAAAATTGCCGCCCATGCCGATGAAGACCTTCGCGGTGCCCTTCAGCATCGCCTCCACCGATTCGACGGTGTGGTGCCCATGCTCGCGCGGGGGTTCGAACCCGAAGACATCGCGCACGCGGTCGAGATAGGCCTGCGAGGGCCTTTCGTTGATGCCGACGGTCCGGTCGCCCTGGACGTTGGAATGGCCGCGGATGGGGGAGATTCCGGCGCCCGGCCGCCCGAAATTGCCCTTGAGGAGAAGGATGTTCGCGACCTGCTGGACGAGCTGCGAACCCAGTTGATGCTGAGTCAGTCCCATGCCGTAGCAGATGATGGTCGCCTTCGAGCGGATGTAGATTTCGGCGCATCGCCGGATCTGGGCTTCCTCGACGCCGGAATGGGCGACGATGTCGGCCCAGTCGAGCGCCATCACCTCGTCGCGCACCGCCTCCAGGCCCGACGTATGCTCGGCGATGAAGGCGTGGTCGAGGACCGGCTCGCCCTGCGCCTCGCGCTCGAACATGACCTTCATCATGCCCTTGAGTATCGCCAGATCGCCGCCGATTCGGACGTGGACGAATTCGCTGGCGATCGGCGTCGAACCGAATGTGGCCATCTGGACGACGTCCTGCGGCTCGGTGAACTTGATGAGCGCGCGTTCGGGCATCGGATTGATCGCCACGATCGGGATGCCGCGTTTGCGCGCCTCGACCAGATTGGTCATCATGCGCGGCGAATTGGTGCCGGTATTCTGTCCGATGATGAAGATCGCCTCGGCATGCTCGAAATCCTCGAGCACGACCGTGCCCTTGCCGACCCCGATGGACGGCGGCAGGCCCCGGCTCGTCGGCTCGTGGCACATGTTCGAGCAGTCGGGAAAATTGTTGGTGCCGAACTGGCGCACGAAGATGGAATAAAGGAAGGCGGCCTCGTTGGGCGTTCGGCCGGACGTATAGAATTCCGCTTCATGCGGGCTGTCGAGCGCGCGCAGATGCTCGCCGATCAGCGCGAAGGCCTCGTCCCATGGGCAGGGCACATATCTGTCGCTCGCCGGATCGTACCGCATCGGCTCGGTGAGGCGTCCCTGCATTTCGAGCCAATAGTCGGATTTCTCCATGAGCGCGGTGACGCTGTGTTCGGCGAAGAACTCGCGCGTCACCCGGAACTTCGTGGCCTCATGCGCCAGCGCCTTCGCGCCGTTTTCGCAGAATTCCAGCGTCTTCTTGCAGTCGGCGTCGGGAAAGGCGCAGCTCGGGCATTTGAAGCCGCCCGGTTGATTCATGGCGAGCAACGCGCGCGACCCCTTGGTGACGACGCTCTGTTCGAGGAGCACCTTGGCGGTCGCCGCGGCCGCGCCCCAGCCTCCGGCCGGGCGGTCGTAGGGCTTGTAGCGCGGAGTGTCGTCAGCCATGATCAGCCATGTCCCATATGTCGGGGCAACTAAGCACGTCGGGCGCTCCTTTTCCACCGGCTATCGCATCCCGGTCTCGTGCGAGAATGGGGAAGCTGCGGCCCCGCGCGCGCCGAACCACGGCCGGTCCGCCAGACGATGCGTGAACGAGGTACGACGATCTTGCCCGAATTACGGACCATCGAACTTGCGGTGCGCCGGATCGGCCTGGCCGATCCGGGCGATTCCGAACTGCGGCGCAGCATTGCGATCGAGATGCCCGTCTCGATCGAGATATGCGGAATCGGCTATGCGGTCATGATGGCGACGCCGTCCGATCTGCGGGATTACGCCCTCGGTTTCGCGCTCAGCGAGGGCATGATCGAGCGGATCGACCAGATCCTTTCGGTCGATGTTCACGCAGTCGAAGGGGGGATGGTCGCCCGCATCGCCTTGCCCGCCGAACATGCCGACCGGGCCTTCGATCGCGCGCGGCTGCGCGTCACCGAAAGCAGTTGCGGCATCTGCGGGATGGAGAATATCGCCCAGGTCCTGAGGCCGCTGCCCGAGGTGAAGGCGCGGATCGCGACCGATCGCGGCGCGATCGCCCGCGCGCTGGCGGCGCTGCACGATCATCAGCCGCTGGGGCAGGCCACGGGCGCGGTGCACGCCGCGGCATTCTGTACGCCCGACGGCGCGATCCTGCGCGCCCGCGAGGATGTCGGGCGGCACAATGCGCTCGACAAGCTGATCGGGGCGCTCGCCGGCGAAGGCATCGACCCCGGCACCGGTTTCATCCTGCTCACCGCGCGTTGCAGCTACGAGCTGGTGGAAAAAACCGTTCGCGCCGGCTGCCCGGTGCTGGTCACCATCTCTGCGCCGACCAGCCTCGCGGTCGAACGCGCGGCGAAGGCGGGCCTGACGCTGGTCGCGCTCGCGCGGCCGGACGCGGCGCTCGTCGTCTGCGACCGTCACGGCAATATCGGATGACGATGCCGGAATCCGTCAGCCTCAAGCCCCTTCGGTGGAATTCGGAAAGGCCAGACGAGCCTTCAGGCCCCCGAGCGGACTGTTGGCGAGGATCAGCTTTCCGCCCATCGTGGCCATGGCGCGGTCGGCGGCCGCGAGGCCGAGACCGGCGCCGCCGGGCCGTTGCGCTGCTCCGACCTCCAGACGCCGGAACGGCAGCACGGCTTCCGCGCGCAGCTCGGGGGCAATGCCGGGTCCGTCGTCGTCGATGTCGATCGCTATGGCTTCGGGGTCGGTGTGCATCGATACGTCGATCCGCCGCGCATGACGGCGGGCGTTGTCGATCAGGTTGGTGATCGCGCGCTTCATCGCCACCGGCCTCGCCATCGTCTCGAACCTGTCTGGCCCCTGATAGCGGATGTCGGCCCCCAGATCCGCGGCCGTGTCCACCGCGGTCGTCACGATGGCCGCAAGGTCGACGAGCCGGGGCGCTTCCTCATCGCCGCTGCGGAAATAGGATAGCGTCGACCCGATGAAATGTTCCATCTCGCGAAGGTCCACGGCCATCGCTTCGCGCGTCTCGGGGTCGTCGATCAGCGATGCGCGCAGATGCAGGCGCTGGATCGGCGTGCGCAGGTCGTGCGACACGGCGATCAGCGATTGCGTATGATCGTCCATCGTCCGGATCAGCCGCGCCTGCATCGCGGAAAAGGCGGCGGCGACGCGGCGGACCTCGGGCGGCCCGTCGATGCGGAAGGCGCCGGTGCGGCCGTGCCCCGTCGCGTCCGCGGCTTCGGCGAGATCGCGCAGCGGTCGAATGAGCGCGCGAACCATCAGAACCGCGACCAGCAGCACGCTCAGCGTCAGCAGCAGGTGCATCGCGACGACCATGTTCGGACGCGGCGGGGCGCCCAGAAAGGGGCTGATGCGAAATGTCACGAACGAGCCGTCGGCAAGACGGCGCGCGCCGAGAAGGTCGCGCCGCCCCGGCGCGGTGGAGGGAATCAGGGTCAGCCGCAACTCGCCCGCGGCCAGGCTCGGCTCGCTGCGGGTCATCCGGTCGCGCATCGCGCCGAGCCGGACCGGCGCCGCGCCGATGTCGGTGATCACGGTCCGCGCCACCCAGTTGAGCGTCATGCCGTCGCCGGCGAGCGCATGCATCGCACGCCCCCGGTCGGGCACCGGCGCGGCGACCGCGACACGCTCCGCCTCGACCAGCCGCGCGGCGATGCGGCGAACCTGGTCCGCCGAAACGAGTTCGGGTTCCTGCCAGCGGTGCAGCGCGATGTTGCCGAGCAGTTCGAGCAGCAGCGCCGCCGCCACGACGAGCGCGATCCGCCCGACCATCCCCATCGATCGCAGGTGCCGCATCGCCATCGTCAGTCGGCGCGGACGTCGACCGCGAGCATGTAGCCGCCGCCGCGGATCGTGCGGATGATCGGCCGCGATTTCCGTCCGTCCCCCAGCTTGCGGCGCAGGCGGCTGATCAGCACGTCGATGCTGCGGTCGTTCGGCGTGCCGATCCGGCTGCGCGTCATCTCGATCAGCCGCTCGCGGCCGATCATGCGCTGCGGATGGCGCAGGAGCGCCAGCAGCAGTTCATGCTCCGCCGCGGTCAGCTCGACCTCCGCGCCCGACGGCGAAATCAGCTCGCAGCGCCGCGAATGATAGCGCCAGCCGGCGAAGTCGAATTGCTCCGGCGCCGGAATGTCGAGCGGCACGTGCGGGTCGCTGACGCGGCGCAGCACCGCGCGCACGCGTGCAAGGACCTCCGCCCGGCCGAACGGCTTGGCGATATAGTCGTCGGCGCCCATGTCCAGGCCCGTGACGCGGTCGCTTTCCTGCCCGCGGGCGCTGATCATGATGATCGGGACTTGGCTGCGCGCCCGCACCATGCGGCAGATGTCGAGGCCGCTTTCGCCCGGCAGCATGATGTCGAGCAGGACCAGATCGACCGGACGCTCGGTCATGGCGGCCTCCAGTTCGCGGCCGTCGGCGGCGCCGGTCACGTCGTAGCCGCATTCGCGCAGGATGCGGGCGAGCAGCGTGCGGACGCCCGCATCGTCGTCGACGATGACGATGTGGTGCGCGATAGCCGGTATCCGGACCGGCCGGTCGCCTGGCGCCAATTGTAACAAAGTGTTGCTCCTGCCTGTCATTCGCGCATTCCGGATTGACCGGACGCCCGCTTGGCATCAGGTCGCGCCCCGACATTCTTGCTAATTATTCGCAATATCGGGGGAATACAATGACCACTATTGTTCGCGCTCGCACGCTCCGCCTCGGCGAAGGCGCAGCCCTGTCCGTTCTGGCCGCGCTGATCGCCGTTCCGGCCTGCGCGGTCGAGGCGGACGATCAGTCCGACGCCATCGTCGTCACCGCGGCGGGCTTCGAGCAGAAGATCACCGATGCGCCCGCCAGCATCACCGTGGTGACCGAGGCGGAGCTGCGCCAGCGTCCCTACATCACGCTGATCGACGCGGTGCGCGACATCGAGGGGGTCGACGTCGGCGAGACGTCGGACAAGACCGGGCAGCGGACGATCAGCATCCGTGGCATGGGGTCCGACTATACGCTGATCATGATCGACGGTCGGCGTCAGAACAATCATGGCGACATCTACCCCAACAGCTTCGGCGGCAACCAGTTCAATCATATTCCGCCGCTCGACGCCATCGAACGGATCGAGGTCATTCGCGGTCCCGCCTCGACGCTCTATGGCGCCGACGCGCTGGGCGGGGTGATCAACATCATCACCAAGAAGGTTCTCGATCGCTGGAGCGGGTCGGCGACGATCGGCCGCAGCATCCAGGAGGATACGGCCTTCGGCGACGACATGACGTTCGACGCCAATCTCAGCGGCCCGGTGGTGCCCGGCGTCATCGGCCTGAAGCTGCGCGGCTCGATCTACAAGCGCTATCCGTCCGAGCCCGATTTCGCGCCGGCGGTCGACCCGGCCGGCGTATCGCACGTTCGCGGCCTGGGTTTCGGTACCGGCGGCAAGACGGTGAAGAACACCAACCGCAGCTATGGCGGCTCGATCAGCTTCACTCCGTCGCCCGACCACAGCTTCGTCTTCGACATCGATTATTCGAAGCAGGTCTATGACAACACGCCGATCGTCAATCCCGGCACCGGCGCGATCACCTATCCGCTCGGGACGCTCGACGGGATCGAGAGCATCTGGCGCGCGAGCGGCGGCGTCGTGCAGCCGCGCGTCGGCTATACCGAAGAACAGGTCTTCGACCGGCTCAACTGGGCCGTCACGCATCATGGCGACTGGGGCTTCGCGCGCAGCTTCGTCTCGCTCGCCTATGTGAAGACGAACAACAAGGGCCGCACCATGCCCTTCTCGGTCGCCGAGCGCCTGCTGCTGCAACAGATGTACAGCGGGACCGGCGCCTATGCCGGGCTGACGACTGCGCAGCGCCGCGCGCTTGCCGAATCCACCTTCCTGCCGCGCCCGCTTCGCACGCTGGAAAGTGCGCAATATACGCTCGACGCGCGCGTCGACATCCCGGTCGAGAATTTCGCCGGCCGGCATCATTTCGTGATCGGCGGCCAATATATCGACGGGGCGCTCGACGACGGGGTCTTCGGCCTCGAAGCATCGGTCGGCGGGATCGACGCCGTGCAGGACCACAAGATCTGGTCGCTGTTCGCCGAGGACAACTGGACCATCGTCGACGGGTTCACGGTCACCGGCGGGCTGCGCTACGACGACCATAATCTGTTCGGAGGGCATCTCAGCCCGCGCCTCTATGCCAACTTCGAGATCAACCCGACCCTGACGCTGAAGGGCGGGGTCAGCACGGGCTACAAGACGCCCAAGACCACCGATCTCTACGACGGCATTCGCGGTTTCGGCAGCCAGGGCACCAGTCCCTTCATCGGCAACCCCGATCTGAAGCCCGAGACCAGCGTCAACAGCGAGATCGCGCTCTACTGGAACCCGTCACCGCACAGCGGCATCAACGTCACGCTGTTCCACAACAAGTTCAAGGACAAGATCGCTTCGACAGTTGTCCAACCCTGCGCGGTGACCAATTTCGTGCGGCCCTGCGCCAATCTCGGCGACTATTGGGCCGTGCTGGGGCTCGGCGGCACGATCAGCGTGCCGATCAACATCGACAAGGCGCGCATCAAGGGCGCCGAGGTGGCGGGGCGCTACCAGTTCTTCCCCGGCCTCTCGATCCGCGCCAACTACACCTATACCGACAGCAAGCAGTTGACCGGCAATTCTGCGGGGCAGCCGCTGACCCAGACGGCAAAGCATATGGCCAATGCGACGCTCGACTGGCAGGTAGCGGATGGCCTGTCGGCGCAGCTTTCAGCCGAGCATCGCTCGCGTCGATATCGTGGTCTTGATGGGAGCGGCAATCATCTTTTCTACAAGAGCTATCAGGTGCTGAATCTGGGTGCGCAATATCGCATCAACGATCACCTGACCTTCGCCGCGCGCGTCAACAACCTGCTGGATCAGGACTTCCGCGCCTATGATGTCGATTTCGGTGTCCCGGATCCGGTGAGCGGTGCCTACTCGCCGACCTACGTTGATCACTACAACAACAAGGACAAGGCGCGCAGCTACTGGGTGAGCCTGAACGCGCGCTTCTAGGACAAGGGGGCCAGGTCCCCGTCGAGAGCAAGGCGAACGCTCCGCCGGTCGGCCGATTCCTTCCTGGGGATCGATCGACCGGCGGTTCTTGTTTGGGGCGTGCTCGTCCTTGAACGAAACATCTTCGTGTCCCCGCCTCCGCGGGAGCGCATGGTTGTCCGCCGTAACGATCACTCCTCGCTTTCGCGCTGGACCCGGAAGTCATTCAGTTCGCAGACCGCATCCGTGAGCAGGGTCCGCCCACCGATGCTTGGAGCGCAAGAAGCTCCGATTCCCGAACCACCCCCAATCCCCGATCGCGACGAATTCCCGGCCGCTCGCCTCATGATCGGCAGGGCTGCGAAGCGCAAAATCGCTCCACGAGAAATTTATTCACGCGCGTGATAGTGAATGTTGACTCATTCGAGAATGTGACGGATAAGAAGGACGGTTCGGCGGCAACGACCGCCAACGGGAGGGAGAGTTTGTATGAAGGCTCAGCTTTTCGCGTCCGCCTCGGCGGTCGCCCTGTTCGCGCTTCCGGTCTCGGCCATGGCGCAGGTCACGGAGGATGAGGCGCCGGCCGCTTCCTCCGCGCAAAGCAATCGCGGCGACAACGACATCATCGTCACGGCGACGCGCCGTACCGCGCGGCTTCAGGACGTGCCGCTCAGCGTCTCTGCCTTCGGGCAGGAGGAACTCGATGATCTGGGCATCGTCGGTTACGAGGGCATCGCCCAGAACACGCCCGGCATCGTCGTCAACCGGCCGACGCAGAATTTCAACAATTTCACCAGCCGCGGCATCAACACCAACGGTTACAGCGCCGGCCTGCAGAGCGCGGTCGCCATCTATGTCGACGAACTGCCGATCTCGGCGAACGGCAACTCGACCATCCTCGATCCGAATCTCTACGACGTCGAACGCGTCGAATTCCTGCGCGGGCCGCAGGGGACGCTGTTCGGCTCCAACTCGCTCGCCGGCGCGATGCGGATCATCACCCGCAGTCCCAACCTCAGCAAGTTCGAGGGATCGGCGAGCGTCGACCTGGGCGTCGTCGGTTCGGGCTCGCTGCGCCAGCGCTACAATGCGATGGTCAACCTGCCGATCATGACCGACGAAATGGGTCTGCGCGTCTCGGGCTATTATCGGAACGAGGACGGCTGGGTCGACAATATCGGCACCGGTATCAAGGATTCGAACAGCCTCGAAGCCTTCGGCGGACGCGCGATCCTGCTAATGCGGCCGAGCGACCGGATGAAGGTGAAGCTGCTCGTCTCCTACGAGAACAGCAAGCCGGCCGATTCGGCGCTGACCAACCCCACCCTTGGCAAGTTCGTGCGCAACTCCGACCGTCCCGACCTGTTCCAGGGCAAGCTCACCAACTATAATATCACGGTCAATTACGAGTTCGATTTCGCCGAGCTGGTCAGTTCGACGACGCTGTCCGACTATGACGCGTCCTTCTATGTCGACCTCGCCGGAACTTTCGCACAGGCTTTTCCCTTCGCGCTCGACGCCTATGGCTATGACGATCTTTTCGTTCAGGAGACACGGCTGGTGTCGCGCCACAGCGGGCCGATCGAATGGGTTGCGGGCTTTTTCTACTACGACAAGCGGCGGACCGTCGATTTCGCCTATCGCTCGTCACTCGAATTCATCGCCCAGCGCAATATCATCGGCATGGAAAATGAGTATTATCAGCGTTTCAACAGCTATACGGACCAGAGGGAGATCGCCGGCTTCGGCGAGGTGACGGCGCATCTCAGCGACAATTTCTGGGTCACCGGCGGGCTGCGCTATGGCAAGACGGACGTCCAGACCTTCACCCGGGGCGGCGGCTATAATTATGTCGTCGCTGCGCTTCCGCAGTTCGGCTATCTGGCGGTCGGCGCCACGCCCGGCTGGAACAATGTCGTCATGCGCAGGGACCCGATTCCCTACGCCGAAGGGCTGAAAGTGTCCGACGACCGCCTGTCGTGGAAGGCCAGCGTCTCGTGGAAACCAGTGCCCGAACTGACCGCCTATGCGACGGTTTCGACGGGTTTCCGTACCCCGGTGGTCAACGCGCGCGCGGGGCTGGTCAGCACGATCAACCCCAGCGACATCGTCATACCCGACGGCGCGAAGTCGGACAGCGTGACCAATTATGAGGTCGGGCTGAAGGGGCGCTGGCTGGGCGGCAATCTGACCGCCAATCTTGCGGGCTATTATATCGACTGGAAGAATATCCAGGTCCAGGCGAACCGCGTGTCGGATTCGATCCAGTTCGCGACCAACATCGGCGCTGCGGAAAGCTATGGCCTCGAGTTCGAAGTGATGGCGCGGCCGCTTTCGGGGCTGAGTCTCGTGCTCAACGGCTCGTTCAACGAGGCGAAGGTGACGAAGCTGTCCGCGATCGAGGCGGCGATCTCCGGTGCCGAGCTGGGCACCCGGCTTGCCTCGCCGCATTTCCAGGGATCGGGAACGCTGCGGTACGATTTCCCGATCGGCAACGGGAAAACCGCCTTCGGGTCGGTCAACGTATCGCACGCCGGGTCCTTCCCGAACCAGTTCCCGAACGTGCCGGGCAATCCCAACGCGGTCAGCCCGACGTATGACCATACCGAGGCGTGGACCAATGTGAACCTGTTCGCCGGGGCGAAGCTGGGGGCGCTGAATCTGACCGCCTATGTCGAGAATCTCTTCGACGACACATCGATCACCTATGTCCATCCCGAAGCCTTCCTCGACGGGCGCTACGCCCGCCTGCGGCCGCGCACGATCGGCGTTCGCGCCGACTATCGCTTCTGATCGGCGCCGGAAGAAGGAAGCCGCCCATGCGTCGCCTGCGGACCCTCGCTCTCGTTCTGGCCGTCCTCCTCCCGGGGGCGGCCGCCGCGGCCGCGGAACCGGTGGTCGATGCGCCCGCGGGCGTCGTGCACGGCGTGCAGGACCGCGATCTGCGCGTCTTTCGCGGCATTCCCTATGCCGAGCCGCCCGTCGGCGAGCGCCGCTGGCGTGCGCCGGCACCGCTGCCGCGTTGGGACGGCGCCCGCGATACTACCCGCTTCGGCGCCGCCTGCATGCAGCCGAAGCCGCAGGCACCCAGCATCTATGGCTGGGACCTGCCGGCGATGAGCGAGGATTGCCTGTCGCTCAACATCTGGGCGCCGCAGGATGCGCGCGGCGCGCCGGTCTTCGTCTGGATCCACGGCGGCGCGCTGGCGTCGGGGTCGGGCGCCGACCCTATTTACGACGGCAGCGCGCTCGCGCGGCGCGGCATCGTCGTGGTGTCGATCAACTATCGCCTCGGCATGTTCGGCTGGTTCGCGCATCCGGGGCTCAGTGCGGAATCGCCCGACCATGTCTCGGGCAATTACGGTCTGCTCGACCAGATCGCGGCGCTCGAATGGGTGAAGCGCAATATCGGCGCCTTCGGCGGCAATGCGGGGAACGTCACCATCGCCGGGGAATCGGCGGGCGCGCTCAGCGTCATGTATCTGATGGCGGCTCCGGCGGCGCGCGGGCTGTTCCACAAGGCGGTGGCGCAGAGCGCCTATATGGTCTCCGCGCCCGGCCTGCGCGACCGGATCAACGGCATGGTCCCTGCAGAGGTGCAGGGCGCCGAACTTGCGGCGAAGCTCGGTGCCGCCGACATCGCGGCGCTGCGCGCATTGCCGGCGGCCGACATCCCGGCCCGGGTCGCCGCGACGGGCTATTTCCCCTTTCCCAATATCGACGGCAAGACGCTGTCGCGCCAGCTCGTCGACACCTTCGATCGCGACGAACAGGCGCCGGTGCCGATCCTCGCCGGCTTCAACAGCGGCGAGATTCGCTCGCTGCGGTTCCTGCTGCCCAAACCTCCCGCCGACGCGGCCGCCTATGAAGCCACGATCCGCACCGCCTATGGCGAGTTCGCCGATGCCTTCCTGACCCGCTATCCGGCGAAGGATATCGGTGAAAGCATGCTCGCCGCGACGCGCGACGCCATGTATGGCTGGACCGCGGAGCGGCTGGTGTCGAACCAGGCGGCGCTGGGGCAGGGCGCCTATTTCTATCTTTTCGACCATGGCTATCCGGCGACCGCGCAGTGGAATCTCCACGCTTTCCATGCCGCCGAGCTGCCCTATGTGTTCGGGACCGCGGCGCGGACGCCGCCCCTGTGGCCGAAGATTCCCGACAGCCTGGCAGAGCGCAGGCTGATCGCCGCGATCGGCGATTACTGGGCGAGCTTCGCCACCACCGGCCGACCCGTTGCAAAGGGCGGGCCCGACTGGCCCGACTATGCCGACAATCGCGGTTTTCTGCACATCGCCGACACGCCGCGCGCCGGGCACAATCTGTTTCCCGGTACCGCGGCGCTGCACGAGGCGGTCGTCTGCCGCCGTCGTGCCGCCGGGGACGTGCCGTGGAACTGGAATATCGGCGTCGCGTCGCCGCCGCTGCCGCCGAAGACCGAGGGCTGCCAATGATCGACGGTTCGATGCAATATTACGGCCTGACGCTCGACAAATTCCTATCCCACGCCGCCAAATGGCACCCCGATGCCGAAGTCGTGTCGGCGACGGCGGCGGGCGGCGTGCGGCGGACCGGATACGCCGCGCTGCACGATCGTGCGCGCGGCGTGTCGGGTGCGCTGCGCGCGCTCGGCATCGGCCGCGGCGACCGCGTCGCGACGCTCGCCTGGAACACGCAGGGGCATGTCGAGGCTTGGTACGGCATCATGGGCATGGGGGCGATCTGTCACACGCTGAACCCGCGCCTGACCGCGGCGCAGCTTTCCGCGATGCTCGCGCAGTCGGGGGCGGCGCTGCTGCTGGTGAGCCCCGACCTGCTGCCGCTGGCGCGCGAGGCGAGCGCGAATCTGCCGTCGCTGCGGCGCATCCTGCTGCTCGACACCGACGCGGACGAAGACGGCGCCGATGCCTTCGACCCGCTGGTCGCGGCAGCGCCGCGCGACGCGGTCTGGGGCGATTTCGCCGAGGACACGCCATCGGGGCTCTGCTTCACCTCGGGCAGCACCGGCGCGCCCAAGGGCGTCACCTATACCCATCGCGGCTGCTATCTGCACACGATGCGCCAGCTCCAGGCCGACGTGCTGGGGCCGACCGCGCGCGACGCGATCCTTGCCGTGGTGCCGATGTTCCACGCCAACGCATGGGGATTGCCCTTCGCGGCGCCCGCCGTGGGGGCGAAGCTGGTGCTTCCGGGGCGCCAGAGCGACGGCGCGCATCTCGCGCGGCTCATCTGTTCCGAAGGCGTGACCGCTGCCGCGGGGGTGCCGACCGTCTGGCTCGGCCTCGTCGAGCATCTGGAGGCCGAAGGCGGCGATGTGCCGTCGCTCGAGCGTATCCTGGTCGGCGGGTCGCCGATGCCGCCGGCGCTGATGGACCGGATCGAGCGCCGCCTCGGCGCCGAGGTGCAGACAAGCTGGGGAATGACCGAATTGTCGCCGCTCGGCACCGCCGCGCCGCCGGGCGATCCGCATCGCAGTGCGGCCGTTTCGGGCCGTCCGGCAATCGGCATCGACCTGCTCGTCGCCGACGCCGACGGCCGCCCGCTGCCCGAGCAGCGCGGGACCGAGGGGCATCTGCGCGTGCGCGGCGGCTCGGTCGTCGAACGCTATTTCGGCCAGAGCGAACCCGCCACCGACGCCGACGGCTGGTTCGACACGGGCGATCTCGCGCGGATCGACGACGCGGGTAACCTCGTCATCACCGGCCGCGCGAAGGACCTGATCAAATCGGGCGGCGAATGGATCAACCCGGCGGAGATCGAGGCGATCGTCGGCGCGCTGCCGCAGGTGTCGCTGGCCGCCGTCATCGGGCGCCCGCATCCCAAATGGGGCGAGCGGCCGGTCCTGCTCGTCACCTGCGATGCGGCGATCAGCGACGCCGAACTGCTCGAGCCGCTCGCCGGGCGGGTCGCGTCCTGGTGGGTCCCCGACACGGTCGTGCGCCTCGACGCGATGCCGCTCGCGCCGACCGGCAAGATCGACAAAATGCAATTGCGGCTCGATTACGGACAGGTGTAGGCCGAAAGGCCCCGCCGCCCTGCGAACGAAGGTTTCGAGAGGAATAGAGATTTGGAGTCCAAGGCAAAGAGTCGGACGAAACGGCCATCGAAAGCGGAGCAGCGCGCCGAAACGATCGAGCAGATTCTCGACACCGCCGAATATCTCTTTTCGCGCAACGGACTCTACGGGGTGACGCTCAAGGATGTCGCCAAGCGGGTGGGCGTGCATCACACGCTGCTCAACTATTATTTCGAGGACAAGAAGAAGCTGTTCGATGCGGTGTTCGCCCGCCGCGCGGTGGTGACGAGCGAGCGCCGCATGAAGGTGCTCGACGATTACGAGCGGGCGTCGGGGGGAAAGCCGACGATCGAGGGCGCGCTCCATGCCTTTCTGGACACCGACCTCGACCTTTATATCGAGGGTGGCGAGGGCTGGCGCAACTATGGGGCGCTCAGCGCGCAGGTGGCCAACACGCCCGAATGGGGCGCCGGGATGATGGACGCCCATTTCGACCCGGTCGTGCTGCGGCTGATCGGCATATTGAAGAAGGCGCTGCCAGAGGCGGCGGAGGAAGACATCTTCTGGGGCTATCACTTCGTCACCGGGGCGCTGATGCTGACGCTCGCGCGCACCGGCCGCATCGACAAATTGTCGCAGGGGCTCTGCCGGTCGGACGATTATGCGGCGGTCAAGCAGCGCATGGCGCGCTTCATGGCGGCGGGCTTTCGCGATATCTGCGAACAGCGCGCGAAAGACGGGGACTAGGGCATGATGACGTGGGAAAGACTCGTCATTGCGAGCGGCGAAGCCGCGCGGCAATCCAGAGCGTGCGGTAACTGCTCTGGATTGCTTCCTCCGGATCAGGTCCGGGGTCGCAATGACGAAGTGGGGCAATCCAAAGTCATCAGAGTATAGCAAAGGGCAGGCGGGCGCTTTCCGTCTCCCGTCTGTTTCAATTTTCATTCACTCACAAGTGAGTTATAGTAATTCGGATAGCGAGAGGGGCAGGATGACGAAGGCATTGCAGGACCGGGTGGCGATCGTGACGGGCGCGGGCGGAGGGCTCGGCCGGGCGCATGCGCTGATGCTGGCGCGCCATGGCGCGTGCGTCGTCGTCAACGACAGCGAGGGCGCCGCCGCCGAGCGCGTCGCTGCCGAGATCGAGGCCGCGGGCGGCCGGGCGATGGCGGCGCCGGCGTCGGTCACCGACGCGGAGCAGGTCGCGGCGATGGTCCATGCCGCGACCATGGCCTGGGGCGGCATCGACATATTGGTCAACAACGCCGGCATCCTGCGCGACAGGAGCTTCGCCAAGATGGACCTCGCCGACTTCCGCCTCGTCGTCGACGTCCATCTGATGGGCGCCGCCACCTGTTCCAAGGCGGTGTGGGACCAGATGCGCGAGCGCCGCCACGGCCGCATCGTGATGACGACATCCTCGTCGGGCCTCTACGGCAATTTCGGGCAGGCCAATTACGGCGCCGCGAAGATGGCGCTCGTCGGGCTGATGCAGACGCTCGCGCTCGAAGGCGAGAAATACGGCATCCGCGTCAACTGCCTCGCCCCCACCGCGGCGACCCGGATGACCGACGGCGTGCTCGCGCCCGACGCGCTCGCCCACCTGGCGCCCGAGGCGGTGAGTCCGGGCCTGCTCGCGCTGGTCGGCGACGATGCCCCGACGCGCAACATCCTGTGCGCGGGCGCCGGTCATTTCGCGACCGCGAACGTCACGCTGACCGACGGCGCCTTCATCGGCCGCGCCGACGATGCCGCGCAGCGCGTCATTTCCGAATGGGACCGCATTTCGGATCGGCGGGGAGAGATCGTTCCCGCTTATGGTTTCACGCAGGCCGAGCGCGAACTGGCGAGCGCCGGCTTCACCGCGCCGACGATGGCGGTCAACCGCTGACAACCCCCGGGAGCAGGGCGAACGGGCCGGTGAAAGAGCCCGCCGCCGCTGCCGGGAGAAAGGGAGAAGGATATGGCAACCGACAGCGAAACCCTGCCCGCCGAAGGCAAGGGCCAGAACGAGACTCTCGTCATCGCCGCCTCGTCGCTGGGGACGGTGTTCGAATGGTATGACTTCTACCTCTACGGCCTGCTCGCGAGCGCGATCTCGATGCATTTCTTCGCGGGCGTCAACGAGACGACGGGGTTCATCCTCGCGCTGATGGCGTTCGCCGCCGGCTTCGCGATCCGGCCGTTCGGGGCGCTCGTCTTCGGGCGGGTCGGCGACATTGTCGGGCGCAAGAACACCTTCCTCGTCACCATGGCGATCATGGGGCTGTCGACCTTCGCGGTCGGCTTCCTGCCGTCCTACGACACGATCGGAATCGCCGCGCCGATCATCCTGATGCTGCTCCGCCTGCTCCAGGGGCTCGCGATCGGCGGTGAATATGGCGGCGCGGCGGTCTACATCGCCGAACATGCCCCGCCGGGAAAGCGCGGCTTCTACACCAGCTTCATCCAGACCACGGCGATGATCGGCCTAATCCTCGCATCGACCTTCGTCGTGTCGCTGCGCCTGTTCATGGATGCCGACAGCTTCAATGCCTGGGGCTGGCGCCTTCCCTTCATCTTCTCGATCGTGCTGCTGTCGATCGCGCTCTGGATCCGGCTCCAGCTAGAGGAAAGCCCGGTCTTCCAGCGGATGAAGCAGGCGGGCGCCACGTCGAAGGCGCCGCTGAAGGAGGCCTTCGGCGAATGGCGCAACCTGAAGATCGTGCTGATCGCGCTGTTCGGGGCGGTGGCGGGGCAGGCGGTGATCGGCTTCGCCGCGCATCTCTATCCGCTTTTCTACCTTGAGAAGATCGCGAAGGTCGACGGGGCGACGTCCAATTTCCTCGTCGCCACCGCGCTGCTGATCATCATTCCCAGCTTCGTTTTCTTCGGCTGGCTCAGCGACCGGATCGGGCGCAAGCCGATCATGATGACCGCCTGCGTCATCGCGGTCTTCACCTATTTCCCGCTCTACAAGGCGCTGGTCGCCGCGGCCAATCCGGCGATGGCGGCGGCGGTCGAGCATGCGCCGGTGCAGGTCGTCGCCGACCCGCGCGAATGCTCGTTCCAGTTCGACCCGATCGGCAAGAACAGCTTCGACCGGACGAGCTGCGACATCGTCAAGGCCTATCTGGCGCGCGGTGGGATCAACTACGCCAATATCGATGCGGCCCCGGGCACGGTCGCGACGGTGCGGATCGGCGAGGAGAGCCACACCGCGCCCGACCCCGCGAAGCTGAAGGGCGAGGCGAAGGCCCAGGCGATCGCGGCGTTCCAGGAAGAAGTGCATGCCGGGCTTTCGCGCGCGGGCTATCCCGCCGCCGCCGATCCGGCCGCGGTCGACAAGGGGCGGGTGATCGCGATCCTCTGCGTCTTCGGCCTGCTCGCGACGATGGTCTATGGCCCGCTTGCGGCGCTGCTGGTCGAACTGTTTCCGGCGCGCATCCGCTATACCTCGCTGTCGCTGCCCTATCATATCGGCAATGGCTGGATCGGCGGCTTCATGCCGACGATCGGCTTCGCGATGGTCGCGGCGACGGGCAATATCTATCAGGGACTGTGGTATGCGGTGGTGATCGCCGCCATCACCGCGGTCGTCGGCATCTTCTTCCTGCCCGAAACCTACAAGCGCGATATCGAAGCCTGACGAGGGAGAAGGGTCGTGGCCGAAGCGGACGGATCAATCGGGCGGCGCGACCTGATGCGGGCGGCCGCAGGGGCGGCGGCGGCGCCCGCGCTGCTGGGAAGCGCGCCGGCGCTGGCGGCGCGACGGCCGGCGCCGCCCGGCTTCCTCTGGGGCACCGCGATCTCGGCGCATCAGAGCGAGGGCAACAACACGAACAGCGACGCCTGGCTGGCAGAGAATGTCACGCCGACCCTGTTTCGGGACCGGTCGGGCGACGCATGCGACAGCTATCATCGCTTCGACGAGGATTTCGCGCTTGCCGAACGGCTGGGTTTCAACTGCTATCGGTTCGGCATCGAATGGGCGCGCATCGAACCGAGCAAAGGCCGTGTCTCGAACGCCGTGCTCGACCATTATGCGCGCATGCTGGAGGCGTGCCGCGCGCGCGGGTTGCGACCGATCGTCACTCTCAACCATTTCACGACGCCCCTGTGGTTCGCCGCCCGCGGCGGTTTCGAGGTCGACGACGCGCCGCGCCTTTTCGCGCGCTATTGCCGTATCGTCGCCGAGCGGCTCGGCGGCCTGATGCATCTGGCGACGACATTCAACGAGGCGAACATCGGCCTGCTGGTCGCGCTTTTCCCTGGGTCCGAAGCGGCGATGAAGCTGACCCGCGACGCGAATGCCGCGGCGGTGGCCGCCACCGGGTCGCCGCGCTTCTCGCGCCTCGCCTTCGCCGATCCCGCGATCGCGACGCCGATCCTGCAGGAAGCGCACCGTCAGGCCTATGACGCGATCAAGGCCGCGCGGCCCGACCTGCCGGTGGGTATCACGTTGACCACGCAGGATATTCAGTCGACGGGCGCGCCGTCGCTGGTCGCGCATTACGAGCGGCAGCTTTACGGCGACTGGATCGACGTCGCGCGCAGCCATTCCGATTTCTTCGGCGTGCAATGCTACACCCGCCTGCGGTTCGACGAGCGCGGAATGGTCGCGCCGCCGGCGGGCGCCGAACTGACACTGTCGGGCTATGAATTTTATCCGCAGGCGCTCGCGAACACGATCCGATGGGCTCACCGCGCGATCGGCAAGCCGATCTATGTGACTGAAAGCGGCGTCGCCGTGAACGACGACCGGCGCCGCATCGCCTTCATCGACCAGGCGCTCGACGGGGTGAGGGCCTGCCTCGACGAGGGGATCGCGGTCCACAGCTATATCTATTGGTCGCTCCTCGACAATTTCGAGTGGACGTCGGGCTATTCGATCCCCTTCGGGCTCGCCACAGTCGACCGGCAGAGCTTCAGGCGCACGCCGCGCCCGAGCGCCTGGCACCTGGGCGCGATTGCCCGCGCCAATCGCATCTAGATTTCGATTGGCTTGGGATTGCCCCCTTGCGTCATTGCGAGCGGAGCGAAGCAATCCAGAGCGGTGACCGCCTGCTCTGGATTGCCGCGCGGCTTCGCCGCTCGCAATGACGAAGCTTTCCGGTGGCACCACACCAAAGATGCTGCGTCGAATATCCGACTCGCCATCCTGCTCGACACGAACGGATTTGGGTGATGCAAGCTAGCGCGCGCTGTTTCGGCCGACTGCCACCAGCAGCAGTTCGCGAAAAGCCGCCGCCGCTGCGGCGACGCTTGCCGCGTCGACGCAGCGTTCGTCGTCGCCCTCGACATGGTGGAAGCGATGGACGCCGAAGACTCCCGCCACCGATGGATAGCCTGCCGCGATGATCGCGGTCAGTTCGCCCGCCGACAGCGCTTCGCTGGAATAGGGGTTTTCGAGTCCCGCCAGTCCCGCGAACAGCCGGCGCGCGGCGGGCAGCAGCGGCGGGCTAGCGACCAGATAGCGCTGCGAATCCGCGCCGCTCAGCGGGGCCAGCCCGAACAGCCCTTCGTGCCAGTCGCGCGCCGCGACATTGGCGCCGAGGTGGAGCCAGAAATGCGTCTCCGTCGGTTTCGGCGCCACCGCCTTCAGCGATTCCTCGGCGCCCAGATTCTCATATTCATGCCCGCTGTTGCACAGGAAGGCGAGGTCGTGGTCGGGCAGCAGCGCGGGGGCGGCGCGGGCGAGGTCGAGCCACGCTGCGATGCCGCCGCCGCGCTCGCCGGCACAGCCGAACCAGCCCGAACGCGGCGTCGATATGGTGATCCAGCGCCCCTTGCCGCGATCGAGCCGACCGATGATGTTGAAGGCGGGTCTGCGGCCGCCGCGCCCGGTCAGCGTTACCGTGGCTGTGTCGTGTCGCATCGCCGCGTCGAGGAAGGGGGCGGCCCGAGCGGGCGCGAGCAGACCGACCGGCCCCGCGAACATCGGCGCGCGGCCATCGGCGTTGAGCGCGATGACGCCGCCGGTCGGACCGTTGGTGACGATCACCGCGGCCTTCGCTCCGCCTGCGAAGGCCGCATCGACGGGTGCGCGCACCGGCCTGGCCAGCGCCGAGGACCAGCGGCCATAGGGCAGATCGACCAGCGCGACCGCCCCGGCCAGCGGCGCATCGGCGCGGCCGTGGGCATCGACGCGGACCAGCGGCCCCGACACGCCGCCTGCGGGCGTCGGGATCACGATCGGCTGGGGATGGAGCGGCGCGCGCGCGTCGCCGGCGGCGATCTCGCATCTGCCCGGTTCGAACCAGGGGACGGACAGGGCCGGCTTTTCGGTCGCGAAACCCGCGCGCGCCAGTTCGTCCGCGAGCCAATGACCGCAGGCGTCGTCACCGGGGCCGCCCGATTGTTTGTTGCCGAAGCCGATATAGGTCGCCAGATCGGCGGCGATCGAGTCGGACGCGCCCGCGTCATGGGCCGCTGCGGCCGGGGCGGTGAGGGGCAGCGCCGCCGCCCCGACCAGGAAGCCGCGTCGCGTCGGGTCCGTCATGCTGCACCTCTCCCGTCGTCCATTCGTCCGCACTTGATATTCACTCTCTTGTGAGTGTAAATCGACGGGCGGGCGATGGCAAGCATCGCCGCCGGGAAGAGGAACGAAAGACATGCTGCTGTCCGGACGGGCCTTCGCCCTCGTCTTCGGCGCTCCGCTGCTCGGCGCCCTGGCCGCATTCGCCGTTCCCGTCGCCGCCGCGTCCGGCCGACCGGCGGCCACCGTCGCCGAGGGCCGCGTCGCCGGCAGTCTGGAGGACGGGGTCCGGGTCTTCAAGGGGCTTCCCTATGCGCTGCCGCCGGTCGGGGCGCGCCGCTGGCGCCCGCCCGCTCCGCCTGCTTCGTGGCAGGGTGTGCGCGAGGCCCACGCCTTCGGCCCCGATTGCGTGCAGCCGCCCTATCCCGCCGACAGCGTCTATTTCGAGCCGCCGCGTCCGACGAGCGAGGATTGCCTGACGCTCAACGTCTGGGCGCCGCGCAACGCGGCGCGCGCGCCGGTGATCGTCTGGATTCACGGCGGCGCGCTCCAGCATGGCGGCAGCGCGAGCCCGATGTACGACGGGCGCGAATATGCGAAGCGCGGGATCGTCTTCGTGTCGATCAACTATCGCCTCGGCATCTTCGGCTGGCTCGCGCACCCGGGGCTCAGCGCCGAAGCGCCCGATCGTGTCTCGGGCAATTATGGTCTGCTTGACCAGATCGCCGCGCTCGAATGGGTGAAGCGCAATATCGCGGCGTTCGGCGGCGACCCGGCCAATGTCACCGCGATGGGCGAATCGGCGGGCGCGCTCAGCGTCACCTATCTGCTCGCCGCCCCGCGCGCGAAGGGGCTGTTCGGCCGCGCGATCGTCCAGAGCACCAATATGCGCGCGGTCCCGCGGCTGCGCGATCCGGCCTATGGCCTGCCGTCGGCCGAAGTGATCGGCGCCGCCTTCGCCGAAAGCGTCGGCGCGAAGGATCCCGCCGCCCTTCGCGCCCTCGACGCCGAAACGCTGACCGCCGCGGCACTGCGTGCGCGCTTTGCAGCGCAGCCGACGATCGACGGGGCGCTGCTTCCGGCGCAGATCGTCGACGTCTTCGATCGCGGCGAGCAGATCAAGGTGCCGGTCCTCGCCGGTTTCAACAGCGGCGAGGTGCGGAGCCAGCGCGGCCTGTTGCCCCCGGTGCCCGTCGATGCGGCCGCCTATGCCGCGGGAGCCGCCCGTCGCTACGGCGATCTCGCGCCGGCCTTCCTGCGGCTCTATCCCGCGTCCGATATGGAAGAGAGCCTGATCGCCGCGACGCGCGACATCGTCTATGGCTGGGCCGTCGAGCGGCTCGTGCGGCAGCAGACCGCGGCAGGCGCTCCTTCCTATCTCTATCTGTTCGACCATTGCTACGACGCCGCGCGGGCGCGGAAGCTGTGCGCATTTCACGCCAGCGAGATTCCCTTCATGTTCGGCAGCATCGGTCGCGCCGTTGTACAGGCGGCAAACTGGCCGGCGGCGACGGGGGACGACGATCGCCGGCTTGCCCGGCAGATGGTCGATTATTGGTCCAGCTTCGCCGCGCGCGGCATTCCGTCGGCGGTCGGTGCGCCCGACTGGCGTCCCTATGGAGAGGAGGAATATTTCCTCGAGCTTGGCGCATCGCCGGTGCTGCGCCGCGACCCCATGCCCGGAATGTTCGAATTCCGGGAGGAGATCATGCGGCGTCAGCGCCAGAGGGGCGAACAATGGTTCGTCAATACCGGTCCCGTCGACCGCGAATAGCGCCCGCTTCGTCGGGTCATCCCGATCCGTCCGGTGCCCTCACGCGGCGAGAGCGAACGCCTAGCCGGCGGCCTGCGGACAGGTCCCCGCGATGGCGTGGCCCGCCATGACATGCTGGGCGAAGAGGCGCGAATCGGTGAAGGAGCGGTTGACCGTCCCCGAATGGTCGAGCCCCGGATAGACGTGCCATTCGATCGTCGATCCGGCGTCGCAGGCCCCGTCGACGACCGATTTCTGCATCGCGGCCGGCGTATCGACATCCTCCGCGCCGGTGCCGATGAACACCGGCGTCGCGATGTGCAGCGTCGGATAGCCGGCGTGGGTCAGCATCGGCGCATAGGCGCGCCAGAAATCGGTCTTGAAACTGTTCGCGCGGGTCAGCCCCGCCTCGACCACCGCACCGAACATATCGACGACGCAGGTGTCGGCCGCGCGCCGATAGAGCGGCATCGCGCGATCGGTCAGCACCGCCGTGGGATCGTATCTGGGATCGATCTGTTCCGCCGCGGAGGCGATGTAGAGCAGATAGGCGATCAGGCGATCGACCTTGTCCCCGTCGCCGCCGCTCGTCGCGCCCGCGACGGCGAGGTTGGGCAGGCCGGTGGCGATCGTCCCGCGCACATTGACGTCGGGCGCATAGTCGGCGGCATAGCCCGCTGTCGCGAAAGCCGCACCGGCGCCCTGCGACTGGCCGACGAGCAGCACCTTGTTGGCGAGGCCGAAATCGCCCCCAAGCACCGCGCGCACCGCGTCGAGGGTCGAATAGGCGGCGGCGCGGCTGTTGAGATAGGGATGCGGCCCGGGCCCGCCGAGCCCCTGATAGTCGGTGGCAACGATGGCATAGCCCTCGCCCAGCCAATGGTCGAGATAGGTGCGGTCGCGCGCCGAGCGCGGGTTGCGCGACGGCGCGCAATCGTCGCCGATGCCGACGGTGCCATGCGCCCAGGCAATCAGCGGCCAGCCCCCCGCGGGCGGCGTGCCCTTGGGGATGAACAGCGCGGCGGTCACCGGCACCGTGCCGCTGCCGACGACGCCGTCGGTCGAGCCATAGCGGATCGCGAAGGCCTGCGCCGCACCGTCGAGGCCGAACTCGGGCGCGAGCGGGCCGCTTTCGATCAACGCGCCCGCTGCCGGTGCGGGCGCCGCCTGCGCGGCGGGCGCTTGCGCCGCGAGCGCCGGGGTTGCCGCTGCGAGGCCGAATGCGGCGAGAACTGCCGCCGATCGCATCCATTTCGACATAATCTGTCTCCTGTCCCGTTCTTCAGAAGCGCGCGGTGGCCGCCAGATAATAGGTGCGGCCGAGCACGTCATAGGTGCTGGCGTCGGTCTGGCCGAGCACGCCGCTGACCACTGGCGGCGTCTTGTCGAACAGATTGTTCACTCCGAAGCGCAGGCTGAAGCGCTCGGCCGGGTCGACGCGCAGCGACAGGTCGAAATAGTCGTAGGCCTTGACCCCCGGCGTCGTGCTCGCCGCGTTCGTCACCTTCGACGCGTCGATCATCGCGCCGATGTGCCGCCAGCGCACCAGCGCGTTGAAGCTGTCGGTGCCGAAGGTGAAGGAGGTCGTCGACCGCCAGCGCGGCAGCGTGGTTCCCGATCCGATCGTGCGGCCGAAATCCTGGAACGGCCCGCCGGGAAGGTTCTGAATCTCGAACTTGTCGAGATAGTTGATCACCGACGAAATGCCGAAGCGCCCCGACCCGTCGCCGGCCCCGATATCGGCAAGGCGCACCGACCAGTCGAGCTGCACGTCGACCCCGGCGGTCTTGTAGCCGCCTAGGTTCAGATAGGGCTGCAGCGCGTTGGTGATGCCGCCCGAATTGACGTCGCGGCCGATCAGCGCGCAGAAGAAATTGTTCGCGTCATAGCCGGGGTTGCTGCCATCGGCGTTGAAGCATTTGTTGAGCGACACCGACACCGGGATCGTCGCGATCGCGTCGTCGATCGCGATATTATAATAATCAATCGACGCGCGCAGGTTCGACAGCCAGGGCGAGGCGGCGCGCGGCGACAGCACCGCGCCGACCGTCCAGGTATCGGCCTTTTCGGGCTTCAGATTGGCGTTGCCCGACAGGAAGGCCGCGACCTGCGTGACGTTGTTGATATAGGAGTCGGCAAGCACGTCGGGCATTCCCTGCGCGACGCAGATCGCGCGCACCTGCGCCCCGTTAGCGCCGGTACGGAACGCGCTGCGCGTGTCGCACGGATCGCCGGCGCCGTTGGCGACCGAACCGATGGTCGGGAACAGGCCGGTGGTCGCGGTATAAAGCTCGCCGACGTTCGGCGCGCGGATCGCGCGCTGATAGCCGCCGCGCAGGCGCACGCCGTCGACGACGGTCCAGTCGACATCGACCTTGTAGGTCGAAACCCCGCCGCTCTGCTTGTAGTCCGAATAGCGATAGGCGGCGTCGATCGTGAGGTCCTGAATCAGCGGAATGTCGTGGAGCAGCGGGATCAGCAGTTCGGCATAGGCTTCCTTCGCGCTCGTCGAACCCGCGGTCGGTGAGGTGCGCGCGATGGCGACGATGTTGCCCGTGATCTGCTCGGGATCGGGGGTGAAGGCGAATTCATTGTGGCGATAGCCGACGCCCGCCGCGAAGCGCAGTTCGCCCGCGGGAAGCTGCGCGATGCCGCCCTGCAGGTTGAACTCGACCACGTCCTGCTTCGTTTCGGTGCGGTTGCGCGTCACGCCGCTGATGAAGGCGACGCATTCGGGTGAGTTGGTGACCGCGAACGGATTATAGCCGCCGGAGCAGATCGACGCGCCGCCGTCGGCCGCCGATGCCAGTTGCTGCACCTTGCTGGTGAAGACCGAGCCGTAGGAGATGTCGTCAACGATGCTCTTGCCGGTCGATCCGTACAGCTCCCAGGTGATGCCGCTGCCGCCGAAGGACCCTGATGCGCCGCCGAGGATCTGCCACGTCGTCGCCTCATGATCGACGCTGCGCGGACCGGCTTCGCTATAGCGCTTGGTCACGACGACCGGCGCGGTCGGGTCGGTGCGCGAATCGAGGATGGGGTTCAGCGCGGCCGGGATGAAGGGATTCGACCGCGGAACGCGGATCGTCCACAGCCCGGCGTTCGGGGCGGGGTCCTGGATCGTCGTCGACGTATAGTCGGTATAAAGGCCCTGGACGAACAGCTTGATAGTATCGCTCGCCTCGAAGGTCGCGCGGCCGAAGGTCGAGATGCGCTCGAGCGGAATCTGGGTGTAGGTCGTCGACGGCACCTGCAGCAGCGCCTGCCCGTTATTGTAGAGATAGGGCTCATCGTCGCGATAATTATAGACGCCGCGCCCGTTGGCGAAGAGCGTGCCGTCCGCATTGACCCCGATCCCCGACGAGGGGAGCACCGATCCCGGCGCGATGCCATAGGCGGCGAAGGCGTCGTTGAGCGCGCCCTGGCTGGCGGGGTTCGCGCCCGGGGTGAAGATACCGAACGGAATCGTCCCCGACACGCCCTGATTCCGGCGGAAGAAGGCGCGGCTGTTGATGTTGACCGCATCGCGGTCGGTATAGGCGGCGCCGACGATGATGCGGCCGCGGCCGTCGGCGAAGCGGGTGCCGGCGCCGATCGAAATCTCGCGAATGCCGCCGTCGCCGCGCTCGGTCAGCGTGTTCTGGCCCGAAATCTCGATCCCGTCGAGGTCGCGCACCTTGAAGTTGACGACGCCGGAGATGGCGTCAGAGCCATAGACGGCCGAGGCGCCGCCGCTGATGATCTCGGTCCCGCCGACGAGGATCGATGGGATGGTGTTGATGTCGATGACCTGGCTCGAGTTCGACGGCTGCAGGCGACGGCCGTCGAGCAGCACGAGGTTGCGCTGCGCGCCGAGGCCGCGAAGATTGAGCGTCGCCTGCCCGGTCGCGTTGAGGTCGTTCGAGAAGGCGGTCGAGCCCGCCGAGAATTGCGGAAGCTGGTTGAGCGCGCCTTCGAGCGTTGCCTGTCCGGTCGCCGCGACGGCGTCGGCGCCCAGCGTGACGATCGGGCTCGCCGCCTCGAAGTCGCGCCGCGCGATTCGCGATCCGGTGACGACGATCTCGCTCGGGGCCGCCCCGGCCGTCGCTTCGCCGCCGCCCGGCCCATCCTGCGCGAGGGCGGGGGCGCCGGTGAGCGCCAAGGCCGACGCCGAAACCACGAGCAACAATTTGCGATTGTCCAACATTTTGAAGAGCCCTTCCCTGTTTGCCGGCAACGGCGGTGCGGGCTTGGCCGGTCGGGCGCGCCCCTCGTCATTATCGGTCGCTGCCATGCATGATTACGATACAATCATGCATCGAAAGGGGCTTTGGCGTAGAATCGGTGCGGGTGTCAAGCCTCGAACGGGGGAGGGCGGGGGCCCCGAACCGGCATTCGCGGGCGAAGCCCTTGACCCGCCGCGATATTACGATACATCTATGTATCGATATTATTCGTTCGCCTGGAGCGGTGCGATCGGGCATTGCGAGTGCGGTGGAGATGGAAGTCACGATATTGGGCGACAGGGACACGACGGCGGGACGGCCGCGGCAGGCCGAACTCGACGAGCGGATCAAGGCCAGCGCGGTCGCCATATTGGGCGAGTTCGGCTTCGCCGGCCTGTCGATCAATCGCGTCTGTCGGCACGCGGGCGTTCCCCGCCCGACCTTCTATCGCCGCTGGCCTTCGGCCATCGCGGCGTTCATCGATGCATTCAACGATCGCTTCGACGATGCGCTGCTCGGCGATACCGGCGACGTGGCGGCCGATCTGCTTGCCTTTGCGACCGCTGTTCGCAACCGCTACCATGATCCGGTCATCGCGACCTGCCTGCCCGCCATATACGAGGCACGTCGCGTAGCGCCCGATCTGATCGCCCCGATTGCCGATGCCCAGCATATACGACGCAAGGCCAGTATCACAATCCTCACGCGCTCGCTCGACGTGCAGGACATCCACCCTGTCCTGCCGCCGTTCGAGATCATCTTCACCCTCGCTGCCACCATCGACCAGGGCTATCTCACCGGCCGGCCGCTCGGCGACGATTTCCTCCAGCGTCTGGTGATCGCGCTCCTGCGCTGAGCCAGCCCGCCGCCTTTCCATCCCACAGCGGAGACCGCCCGATGCACAAGATATTGCTCACCCTGACCGCCGGCCTCGCGGCGCTTCCTGCCCTGGCGCAGCCCGCACCGACCGCCCCCGGCTTCGACGTCGCCGCCGCGCTGGCGCGCATCGACGCGACGATCGACAGGCAGTATCCGCATCTCGACGCGCTCTACAAGGATCTCCATGCGCATCCCGAGGTCGGCTTTCAGGAGGTGCGCACCGCCGCCCTGCTCGCGGCCGAGATGCGCAAGCTGGGCTTCACTGTCACCGAAAAGGTCGGCCAGACCGGTATCGTCGCGATCCTGAAGAACGGCGAAGGGCCGACCCTGCTCGTGCGCACTGAAATGGACGCGCTGCCGATGGAGGAAAAGACCGGTCTCCCCTATGCCAGCCGTGCCCAGCAGACCGTCGACGGCAAGCTGAGCTTCGTCGACCATAGCTGCGGCCACGACAGCCACATGGCCTGGTGGGTTGGTGCCGCCGCGGCGCTCGCGGCGATGAAGGATCAGTGGAGCGGCACGCTGATGTTCATCGGTCAGCCGTCGGAGGAAAATGTCAGCGGCGCGAAGGCGATGATCGCCGACGGGCTGTTCACCCGCTGGCCCAAGCCCGATTTCGGCTTCGCCGCGCACGTCGGCCCGATGCCGGTCGGCACGGTGGTGGTGAAGGACGGCGTCGTCAGTTCGGCCTCGGACGCGATCGACATCACCTTCCACGGCGTCGGCGCACACGGATCGATGCCCGACAAGAGCATCGATCCGGTGATGATGGGCAGCCGTTTCGTCACCGACGTCCAGACGATCATCAGCCGCGAAAAGGATCCCAAGGCGTTCGGTGTGGTGACCGTCGGGGCCTTCGTCGCGGGGACGGTCAACAACATCATTCCCGACCACGCCGACCTGAAGCTGACCCTGCGCTCGCACGACGAGGCGACGCGCAAGCTGCTCGTCGAAGGCGTCGAGCGCACCGCGCGCTCGGTCGCGGCGATGGCGCGCGCGCCCGAACCGACGATCGCGCAGCCGACGGGCACGAATGCCGTCCGCAACGACGCGGCGCTGTCGGCGCGGTCGGCGGCGATGCTGACGACGGCCTTCGGCAAGGATGTGCAGTTCGTCCCCGCGAGCGCGGCGGGCGGCACCGCCAGCGAGGATTTCTCGGCCTTCATCGACGAAGGCGTGCCTTCGGTCTTCTTCGCGATCGGCGGCTACGATCCGGCGATGATCGCACGGTACGAGGCGGAAGGAAAACCGCTGCCGGTCAACCACTCACCCTATTTCGCGCCCGTGCCCGAACCGACGATCAAACGCGGCGCCCAGACGCTGGCGCTCTCCGCGATGATGATCCTAGCCCGCCCCGATCCGCGCAAATGACGCCACTCGCAACCACGATCCGGGCCGTTAAAACGAGCCGATAAGGGCGCTGGGGCAACCGAATCAAAGGGATCGCTTCATGATCCCAGAACGGCGAAAACTCGCCAATGGTGACCCCTACGGGCACCCGGTTGCCGTGGCAAGGTATTGATTTAACGTCGCTATTTGCCTTTAGCGAGGTTTCCATACCATCAGACATGCCATCTGTCCACCGGGATTATTTGGGTCTGAATGAGCCTGTCGGGGAACCAGATGGGCATATGACGACATCTCGCCTGACTGCGATAAGTAGCCGAACCGATTTTCGAGCCATTGGCGGTTAAGGGGGGGGTATCGCTGGCCCGAACTCAAAGCTGAATAGCCTTGATTAACCATTTCGAGCTATGCACCCTCCGTTTTCGGGGGCTGGCTATGTCGATCAATTCCGCAAGAATTGTATGCACTGGATGCGACTATGAAACGAGCGAAGTGTATCGCCCGATTCTTATTCGATATCAGAGGGCATCCGGTGAGCCTATCGAGACAGGTCGTTCCAAAGGGTGGTGCTTCGAGTGTTCGGGCTATTCCGACATCGAGAAGATGGATCAAGGGGACCTGCATGACAGCCTTGTTTCCAAAGAGCGTGAACGGCTTGAGGTTCACGCTCGTCTCGCTGAGTTGGAACGGGGCTTGTTCTCTCGTTTTCGCCATCGCCGGGAGAGAGCGCGATCTCAATACGAATTGAGAAGGTTGGAAAGAGGAATAGCTGAATTGGAAATCTTGCTAGAAATAGCAAGTTCAAGAAAAGCGAAAGCCAGATGCCTTAGTTGCTGGTCGGACAAAACATTTCCAATTTCTTTCTCATTGGATGACAATGTGGCTTACGAATTTAAACATACGTGCGGCGGAAATCTTAGAATCATTCGTGATCGTTCTGGAAACAGATACCACTTTCGGACCCGTTTATCCCCTTGACCCACGTTAGCCGCTCGGCTATACAATGGGCATGGACAAGAAATCACCTTCCAGCAGCCCAGAGTTCTCCGTCCGGGAGTTC
>NZ_MEFH01000002.1:0-24998 GCF_001725095.1 Sphingopyxis sp. SCN 67-31
CAGCAAAACTCCCGGCTCATGGTCAAATCAGCTGCGTGACCCTGTCCGGCCCAAGGGGCCCACTCCAATCGGGGGTCCCTTTTGAACGCCGTTTGACACTCGGATGTGCGCACGTACAGACAGATAGGCCGCATACGTCCCTTCCGGCGCGAGAAGCTGCGCGCACCGCGGGCCAGCACCTTTGAGACGCTTCGCGACAGAAAGTAGAATCTCGGACCATGTCGGACGATCTCAGCTTCTGGTCATTGTCCAGGCCCGCCGCCAACTGGATGACATGACCAAAATAACCGAAACGCCCGCCCCGAGTGCAGACACGCTTTCGCCTGCATCCACCCTGTTCCGCGATCTCCAAAGCCTGAAACTGTCGATTGAAAAAGTCGAAGCCGAGGTGAACGCATTTATCTCGCTCCAGAAGCGCACAATCGGTGTCGCATTTCGGGAAACGCTCAATCAAGCAATCGAATCCAATATAGATTTCGCGTCCTCGTCATTCCTCCCCGGCGCACCACAGCTTCATGAGGTCGCTGCGTCCGACCGTGAGGACTTGCACGCATTAGCTCGACGCCGGTGCATATGTCGTTGCTCAGCTTGCCTTCGGCATTTTCGGCGCGTGGGCCGGGCATCTGATGTTCGACCTTCCGATCTTACAGTTTTCGACAAAGGCGAGAACTGGATTGGGGCAGTGGACCGCCGAGTTCGTTGCGACCTTCGGCCTCGTACTGACGATCCTCGGTACCGCGAGATACAAGCCACAGGCCGTGGCGGCGTCGGTCGGGCTCTATATCACCGCTGCTTACTGGTTCACGTCATTGACGAGCTTTGCAAATCCGGCGATCACCGTGGTGCGCGGCCTGTCGAACACATTTGCGGGTATCGCGCCGCATGACGTTCCAATGTTTGTTGTTGCGCAATTCGCCGGGGCGATCGCGGCAACCGCAATCGCAAGCACCCTGTTCGGCGAGCCTTTTGGGCCATCGGCTATTTCTCCATCCGCGCCCGAAAGCTGACTGGCGCAGCCGGCCAGCCGCGTTTGAGCACTCACTGTCGCGCCATTTCCATTTTTGCGTCAGTGCCGATGTCAAGCAATCGTGCAATCTCGTCGGACGTTCGCTGCACGGCAAGCTTTAGCGCCTCGTCGATGTGGACATAGTCTTGAGTTACATTCTGCGAGGCATGACCCAGCATTGCCCGGATCGTAAGCTCGGAGAATCCCAAATCTCCGGCAACGCTTCCGAAGGTATGGCGAAGCGTATGCGGTGTAACTCCCGTGATACCCGCCAAGCCGCAAACCCGTTTCAGGCAGTCGCTAACAGCCGTGAATGGGCCATCGCCCGCTGCGGACGGAAAGAAGTGGGAATTGCCGACTATCTCCACCTGAGCTTCCAGAATGCGGATGGCGGCCGGTCCGATCGCTCTTACTTGCGCTCCGCCCTTGGTATCCGGAAAGACAACGTATCCGCGATCGGCATGGAGCCAGGCTCGCTGCATTGCTTGCGCTTCTTGCCGCCGATAGCCGGTGAGCAATAGTCCTCGCAACACACCGAGGGCGATCGGGTTCTCCCCATTGGCTTCAGCGTAGGCGATCGCCTTTCCCATCATCATGATCTCGGCCACGCTCAAACGACGAGTCCTTTTCTTTCCCGCGAGCTTCTTTGCTCCCAGCGTCGGATGGACCTCGAGCAGGCCTTTGTGCTTCGCATGACCAATGATTGCCTGGAGCGTTCCGACGCAGCGACCCGCGACGCCGGGACCGCCGGTCGCCCTGCCACCGCGGCCTCCGGTGCGCGGCTTGGCAGTCTTTCCGTTCTTCACATCGGTCTGCATCTGTTCGACATCGGCAATTTTCAGATGCTTCACGACACGTTTTCCGAGCAGCGGGACGATGTGCGTCTTTATGCGACTCTCGTCCATGTCGAGCGATGATGTGCCGCGGAAACGGGATTTTTTCCGAACTGCAAAGTCAACTCAGCTTCCGATACTCGAACGCGCGGAGGGGCTTGAGCCGGGCCTACTCGTCCGTGTGCGGGCGGAAGTCCGCAAGACCGGGCCGGAGGTTGGTATCGTCATCTTCGATTACGAGCCCCTCGACGACCCATAAGAGCCAGGAGATCAGCGTAACAAACTCTCTTTGTCGGTCGACTTGGCGGCACAACGGCATGCGCTTGATTGTAGTACGCGACAGCAAAGAACCACATGTCCGCTTTAGGAGGTCTGGGAGCGTGGTCTGAATGACTTAGATGAGGGCGCGAAGCTGACATTCCGGTTCACCGTCTGGAACATCCACTATCCCAACCGGCACTCCTGAAAGGAGCCGTTCCGGAGCGTCCGACAAAATGGGAGGTGGCTGAACCATAGGCTAGCGGCAGCCTTTAGAGGAATCTCCCATCGCTGATTCAGCGCAGCAGTTTCGCCTCCTGCCTTACGTCTGGTTCATGGTGAGACGATAATGCTCCTGCTGACGGATACCGCAGAGCAACGTCTTTTCCGTATCTGGATTTGATGTCGCGCCATACCTCGGTTTAATAGGCGGAGTCGCCTGTAACCGCGCTGGTGTCCGTGCCCAGATCCGGCTCGATGTCCCCATCTGCCTGTGCATGAGCGCGAACTTCACGAATCCGCTCTTCAATGGCTTTGGCAAAGACAGCGAGCATGACCCCACGGCCGGCGGGCATAGCGGTGACTTCCTCGATTGCCGCCGGCAGTTCGTTCACCAGTCGCTTGGTGACATCCTCGACGCGGCGCACTGTACCCTTGGCAGCCAGGCCGCAGGCTTCGGCCATGCGCCGCCAATGGCGGCCATAGATATGGCGCCCGCGACGCTGGCCGCCGATGTCCTGTGCATGATTGGGGGTGATGCCGTCCCAGGCTAGGCCGGACATCAAGTCATAGAGCGGTGCAAGACTCGGGCCGTGAGGTTGCAGCAGGATGGAATAGTTCTTCGCGTGTGAATCGACGTTGCCGGTCGCAATGTTGAATATCACCGCATCGAGCAGCCGGGTGATGTCGCGCGCGGTCATATCCTGCCGGATCAATGCGAACATATCGGCCAACGATGGTCCGCGCTGACCTGTCCGGTTGAATTCATATTTGGCGGCAGGAGCACGGCCCAATGCCTGGCAGAAATCTTCCTGATGGATGCGCCGCGTGCCATCATCGCTGACAGCGCGGTCGTAGCGGGTGACGAGCAGATAGCTGCGCTCGCCGGTCTTGCCGGTCGTCACCGTCGCGGTTGGCAATCCGATGCGCCGCGCCAGCACCATGCATAGCGCCTCATTCTGTACACTGCCTAGCAGGCGCGGATTGTCGGGCTTCAGAATATGAGTCGATGGCGCGCCGTTGATCGGGATGGCCAACATATTGTCGTGCAGGGCAACCGGAAGCTTGTCCTGTGCGCCCGCCAAGCTCATCGACACACCGTCTTCCCCAATCAGGAATGGACGCGACGGCAGGTCGGTGATGATCCGTTCGAGTGCTGTATCATCGGGAATGGCGCGGTAGCCGGGTGGGCCGTTCCGTTCCGCCGGTCCAATGGTGAGCGCGCCAGCGAGATCGCTGCCGGTTTCCATGATAAGGCCGAGTACATCTTCCGAGGATGCGCCAAGGGCGCGGGTCATTGCCCGAAGCGGTTCGCCTTCGGGCAGCAGATTCATTAACCATGGCAGGACGATCTCCTGTCCATAATCCACGTCGCCAAGCGGCATGGTGAGCGAGATTGGAAAGCGGCCGGGCGCGCTTAGCCAATCGGCATCATAGCGGAGCCGCACATCGCCCGTTTCGGCCAGAATCGTCGCGACCTGCCGGTCTTCATAGTGGACTGGCAGCAACATGGCTTAGGCCAGTTCCAAACGTAGGCCGACCGCGCGCGCCGCAGCCAGTGCCTTGCCGAGTTGCGCCGTCGGCTTACCGGCCTCGAGATCGACGATGAAGCGCTCTCCACTATTGATGGCAAGCGCCAACTCGCGCTGAGTGATCCCCAGCGCTTTGCGTGCCTGCGCAACAGCGCTGCCGAATTCCCTTGAAGTTTGGATCATTTTTCTTCCCGAACGGGAAGATTGCATATCGCGGACGCCACTGCAAGAGAGTTTCTTCCCGATCGGTAAGATCGCTTTCCGCAATGCCATCTCAGGTAATGAAACATCCCGATCGGTAAGATTTGTGGCCAGACAGGGTTTGAATGCGCAACTATCCCTGCTTGCGCGCAATTAAGAATGCTCTGCGCAATCTTAGTTGCGGGGTTTGCAGTCAATCCTGCCAAGCCAAAGGCAGGTTCCCTTTTGTATGAGCTAATCCGGCGACGCTGGCCCGGCCGACCGTGATCGGCGCCCCAAAACTATACTGGACCGCGGCTCGCACAACACATGGCGGCGGGCCAACACGATTTCATCACCAGTGTGTTCGAAAGATCTTCTGTCCGTTGCATCTCCTGGCATCACGGGCGCTGATCAAGCCGACCTTCACGGGCGGGGGACATCGTCTTCCAGGGCCGCGGCGCTATCAGGTACGCGGCGCGGCAGCTCTTATCGTGACAACGCCCGCCGTATCGCCCGTCAGGCCGGTCGTAATCAGCGGGCCTGAGAAGGTGAAGGCGCTGGGCTGCGAACCGCTTGTATCACCCTTGTCGAGAAGCAGAGCAATTTCCTGGGATACGCGATCGACAGCCGATCGCATGACCTCGTCGACATGGACATAACGATTGGTCACGGATCGGCTGGCATGTCCGAGCATGGCGGCAATGGTAAGCTCGGAATAGCCGAGATCGCCGGCGATGCTGCCAAATGTGTGCCGCAACGTATGGGCCGTCACATCGGTGAGGCCGAGACGCTTGCAGATTCGGCCGAAAACACCATCGGCCGCGCGAAAATGCGATCGACCGAAGTCTGACGGGAAGACATAGAGTGAATTCTCGAGACGGGGTTGCGCGCGGATAAGCGCGACCGCCGCCTTCCCGATCGGTCGGATCTGGGCATTGGTTTTGGTATCGGGGAAGGAAATATATCCCTCCTCCGACACCCATTCATGCTCAAGCCCTTGCGCCTCGTTAAGACGCATTCCCGACAAAAGAAGGAGACGAATAATTGCCAGGCCGACGGGATGTTCGGTCTCTTCAACTTCCCGTAGTGCATGACCGAGATCGACAATTTCGTTCCGGCTCAGGCGACGCATTTTCTTTTCATCAGTAAATTTCCGAACGCCCAAGGCTGGGTTGGCGTCTATCAAGCCGTGACGCTGGGCATGAGCGAAGATGGCATGCAAGGTGCCCACCGAGCGGGCGGCGGCTCCTTTGCCGCCACTGGTGACTCCGCCTCGGCCGGCCGCTCTCGACCGAGCAGTTTTCCCCGCTGCTATATCGATTTGCATCTGCTCGATGTCGGTCACCCGCAGCAGGCACACTTTCCGGCGGCCAAGAAGCGGGCGAATATGACATTCGATCCGGCTTCGATCCATGCTCAGCGATGAGGCCTTGATAGGGCGGCGCATGCGGCCAAGAAGCCGACCCGCCTCCGCTTCCTCAAGATACCAGTCGCACAGTTCGCCGACTGTTACCGCGTTACGGAGGCCAATTTTGTCCTCCGCGGGGTCATTCCCCTTCGCAATCTCACCCAACAGGATACGTGCCTTGTCCCGCGCTTGTTCGACGGTCAGAACACCATATCGACCGATTACCAGGCGCCGTTGTCGTCGTTCAGCATTGCGGTACTGAAGGATGAACACCTTCGTGCCGCTGGGATTGAACTTGATCCCGAAGCCGCGGAGTTCGCCGTCCCACAAACAGGTTGGGCGCCCCTTAGCATCGTAGCTATCAACAGCGCGCTTCGTGATGCGTTTGCCGTTTGTCATCTTTACCTCCGGGATCACCACCTTCTATGGTGGTTACCAGCATGGTATAGAAGCGTCTGGACAGCAAGTAGCAACCAGATCGTCGGAAACAAACGGCGGCTATCGGATATAAATGGGTAGGGTTATTTGAAGGTATATATCTGATAAACAATGGTTTATACGGATACCTCGCAGGGGTGGCGTTGATCGGCTAAATGCTCGATTCCTCTTGCCAAGGTTGGGGTCGAGGGTTCGAATCCCTCGCCCGCTCCAGTTTTCCGACAGATCAGAATCGAACCGGCGCCCGATGCGGCGCCGTGCTGCGCGCTGTGGTATGCGATCGTCACGGCCCCTGCTGCTGTGGCCGTCGCACCTTCGTGAAGGTCCGCGCCGACAATTTTCGCCGGTCGCGAAAGGAAAATTCGCGCTCGTGGCTCTTATGGTCTCAAGACGATAGAATCCCGGGGAGAGGGAGAAAAGCCCACGACCAAGGGCGTGAAGTTCGAGCGGCGACGCCGCATGGCCGCGTGGGTGACCGAGCACGTCATTCCCCACGAAGCGGCCGTGCGCGCGTGGCTGGCCCGCACGCGCGCGTCCCAGGAGGATATCGACGAATTGATCCAGGAATCCTATTCGCGGCTGGCGGCCTTGGAGAGCGTCGATCATATCGACCGCCCCGATGCCTATTTCTTCTCGATCGCCCGCAACCTTCTCGTCCGCCGTCTGCGGCGGGCCCGGGTCGTGCCGATCGAGGCGATCGCCGAGATCGACGCCTTTCAGGACGACATGCGCCCGTCGCCCGAGCGCGAGGCGGGAAGCCGGATCGACTATCGGCGCCTGCTGGCGCTGATCGACGCCTTGCCCGAGCGCCGCCGCCGCATCGTCCGGATGCGCAAGCTGGAAGGCTGGTCGCAGCGCGAGATCGCGGCCGCGCTCGGCATCAGCGAAAGCATCGTCGAGAATGAGATCTATCAGGGCGTGCGGGCGGTCCAGCGCGCGTGGCGCGACGGCGAAGCGCTGAGCGCGGCGCGCCTCGCCGCCTTCGAAGGCGGGGAGCGGCCGCGATGACCGGGCGGCGAGCCAGCGACATCGACGCCGATGCCGCGCGCTATGTCGCGCGGATGGACGGCGACGACTGGTCCGATGCGCAGGAGCGGGACCTCGAACGCTGGCTGGCGCGCGATCCCAGGCATGCCGGCGCGTTGCTGCGCGCTCAGGCCGCCTGGATGACGCTCGACCGGCCGTTCCCGGCGCAATCGGCGGTGCGCGAGGATGCGGGCGTCCGGGCGGGATGGAGCCGACGGCGCGTGCTGGCGGGCGGCGGCGCGGCGGTCGCGGCGGCGGTCGGCGGGGGCGTGCTGCTGTTCGGCGGCACCAGCTATGCGACCGCGGTGGGCGAAATCCGGCGCGTGCCGCTGGCCGACGGATCGATCGCCGCGATCAACACCGCCAGCGCCATCGACGTCAGTCTCGATGACGCGGCGCGCAACGTGCGGATCGAGCGGGGCGAAGCCTGGTTCCAGGTCGCGCGCGACAAGCGGCGCCCCTTCGTCGTCGCGGCGGGCCGCGCGCGCATCCGCGCGGTCGGCACGGCCTTTTCGGTGCGCCGCCGCGCGGGCGGCGCCGACGTGCTCGTCACCGAAGGCGTGGTCGAGGTCTGGGCCGAGGGCGCGGAGGGCCATCGCGTCCGATTGAAGGCCGGGTCGCGCGGTTTCGTCGCGGACGATGCCGCGATCGAACAGGCCCCGGCCGCACCGTCCGCGATCGACCGTGCGCTTGCATGGCGCAACGGCAAGGTCGATCTCGCCGGCGACCGGCTCGACAGCGCGGTGGCCGAGTTCAACCGTTACAACCGCCGCCAGCTGGTCGTCGCCGATCCCGTCGTCGCGGCGGAGCGGTTCGACGGCGTGTTCCGCACCGACGATCCCGAAGGGTTCGCGCAGGCGGTCGAGGTCAGCCTGGGGGTGCCCGTCGACCTGTCCGATCCCGCGCAGATCCGCATCGGCCGGCCCGGTCTTTGAAGAATCGGCGCGCCGGAAAAGGAAAATCCGGGCCGGGGTCTCTTGTGGGGCAGGGGCGCAGGGAAGCGCCCGACAAGGGAGGGACATGATGGGGATTGGAATCGGCCGCGCCGCGCTGATGGCTTCGACCGCGATCGTCTGCGTCGCGACGGCGAGCCCGGCGCAGGCGCAGAGCAAGACTTTCGACGTTCCGGCGCAGGCGGCGGCAACGGGGATCGCGGAGCTGGGCCGGCAGGCGGATATCCAGATCGTCGCCGCCCGGCGCTATACGCAGAACAAGAAGACCAACGCGGTGCGGGGCGACATGACCGCCGACCGCGCGCTGGCCGTCCTGCTGGACGGGACCGGGCTGGTCGCGCAGCGCACGGGGCCGCAGACCTATTCGGTCGTCCCGAAGGCGGCGCCCGCCGAAACGTCGGAGACCGACGCCGGCACCTATCGCGACGACATCATCGTGGTCACGGCGCAAAAGCGCCAGGAATCGATCCAGGAGGTGCCGATCGCGATGACGGCGCTCAGCCAGGAGGATCTGACGACGCGGCAGGTCGCGGGCGGCCCCGACCTGATCAGCCAGGCGCCGAACATCACCTTCAGCAAGACCAATTTCACCGGCTACACGATCCAGATTCGCGGCATCGGCACGCAGGCGGTGTCGGCGACGACCGATCCGGCGGTGGCGATCGCGTTCAACAACACGCCGTTCGTCCGCAACCGCTTCTTCGAGCAGGAATTCTATGACGTCGAGCGGATCGAGATTTTGCGCGGCCCGCAGGGCACGCTCTATGGCCGCAACGCCACGGCGGGTGTCGTCAACCTGATCTCCGCCAAGCCGGAATATCACCCCGACGCCTTCGCGTCGGTCGATGTCGGCAATTACAAGAACCGCCGGGTCGAGGGGATGATCAACGTCCCGCTGGTCGACGACAAGGTCGCCTTCCGCCTCGCGGGCGCGCTGACCAAGCGCGACGGCTACACGACGAACCAGATGACGGGGAAGCAGATTGACGGGCGTGACCTGTGGTCGCTGCGTGCCTCGCTGCGCCTCGAGCCGACGTCGTGGCTGCGCGCCGATTTCGTCTATGAGCATTTTCAGGAACATGACGACCGGCTGCGCAGCGGCAAGCAATTGTGCAAGAAGGATCCGGGGCTGAGCGAAGTTGGCGGCGTTTCAGTCAACCAGGATTTGGGCGGTTATTTCGGGGCCCGCACCTATCTCAGCCAGGGCTGCCTGCCGGTGTCGCTCTATTCGGACGAGGCGTTCCAGACGCCGAACGGTTTCGCGCTGCCATTTTATGGACCCACCGGCAATCTCGGAAATCCGGTATTCAAGGACGTCGATCCCTATGCCAGTGCATTCCAGTCGCGGGATCTGCGTGTCATCGAATCGTCGATCGAGCCCGAATATCGGGCGAAAACCGATATCTTCGAGCTGCAACTCAATGTGGACCTCAGCGATACGCTGACCCTGAGTTCGGAAACTGCCTACAGCACCGATTCGCTGTTCTCGACGCAGGATTATAACCGTTTCACCACCAAATCCGGGGCATTTGATCCCACGGCAAGAATTGTCAGGCCAAAGCGTCCCGGCGTGCTCGATGCGAACGGCGTGTTCTGCGATCCGCAACTCGGCTGCTCGGATCGGCTGCTGCTGGGCGATCTGTCGACCGCTGAGTCCAAGCAGTTCAGCCAGGAGCTTCGCCTGTCGTCGGATTTCGACGGACCGTTCAATTTCAGCCTCGGCGCCAACTATCTGCGCTACAAGACCGAAGATCGCTATTATGTCTTCGTCAACAGCCTCAGCATGTTCGCTGCCCTGCAATGGGACCAATATGCCGAGGGCAACGTCTATATCCCGGGCGTCTCGGACAACAGCGAGTGTCAAAGTCCCACCGGGGCCCCGCCCGATCCGGGGGGGCAATATACTATCACCAACTGTATCTATATCGATCCCAATCCGATCGGCAGCCTGAATGGTGAAGGCCGAAATTATTTCCTCAGCCGCAATCCTTACACGTTGCATTCCTATGCCGCATTCGGTGAGGCCTATTACAATATTACGGACAATCTGAAATTGACCGGCGGCCTGCGCTTTACGGTCGATAAAAAGGATGCGCCTCAGATTCCAAGCTGGCTGCTCGCAGGTTTCGCGACTGGCGAATATCCGACGGCGAAGGTCGTTTCCCAGAAATGGAGCGAACCGACGGGGCGTATCGCGATCGACTGGCAGCCGGAAACGGGCTTCACAGATCACACCTTGCTCTATGCGTCCTTCGCGCGCGGCTACAAGGCAGGCGGCGCCAATCCGCCGCCGATAGCTCTTGCCACATACGGCCAGTTCGACCCGTCGATCATCGCGGAACTTCAGGGCGCGCCCGAAACCTTCAAGGCAGAATATGTCAACGCCTTTGAAATAGGCACCAAGAATACGTTGTTCAACGGGGCGCTGACACTGAATCTGGGAGCATTCTATTACGATTATAAGGATTACCAGACGTCGGAGATCGTCAACCGGGCGGCCGTGAATTCCAATTTCGATTCGAAAATATGGGGTCTGGAGATCGAGGCGGACTTGCGGCCGACCGACCGTCTGCGATTGGGTTTCAAAGGCGGGTATCAAAACACCCGACTCGCCAATGGATCGAGCGCCGTCGACCTGATGGATCGGACCGCCGGCAATCCCGACTGGGTGGTCGTTCGTCCGTTCCCGACCATTCCGTCCAACTGCATCCTGCCGACCTATGTCGTTGCCGCAGGAGGCAAGATCAACCTGCCGCAAGGTCAGGGGGGCAGCTTTAACGGCATGTGCATCGACGCTTATTATGGCGGAGTCGACCCGATGACGGGTCTTCCCTATGTCGCCAATCCGACCGTGAAGAAGGGCAGCAATGGCCCGGTGCCGGTCGATCCGGCATATGTCGGCTATATTGGTTTCGATCCCGCGTCCGCGCCCAACGGCGGCAAGGGGTTTTCCAAGGATCTAAGTGGCAACGAACTGCCTAACGCACCCCATTATACGGCGACGGTGACGGTGGATTACACGATCCCGCTCGCCACCGACTGGGCCCTGACGCTGCATGGCGACTATCACTATCAGTCGAAAAGCTGGGCGCGGGTGTTCAACAGCAATCCCTATGACCGTCTGCGCGGCTATTCGACGGTCAATGTCGCGGCGATCCTCGACATCGCCGATAGCTGGCGGATCATGGCTTACGTCAAGAATGTGTTCAACAAGACGGCGCTGACCGGATCGTTCCTGAACAGTGACGATTCGGGCCTGACCACCAACGTCTTCCTGACCGAGCCGCGCCTTTACGGCTTGCGAGTATCCAAGAGCTTCGGCGAAGGCTCGCTGCCTTGGGGAAGCGGCTGGCGCCGCCGGAAGCCGGGCGAGCCCTATCCGGTCGAACTTGAATTCGGCATGGGTGCGAACAGCATGACGGCCAAAAACGCACTGTATAAGCAGGATTTTTTCGACGACTATCTCGACAGCTTGCCCTTTGCCGATACCGCGACGGCGACGCAGCGGGCGGGCCTGGGTATCAGCCATGTCCGCGATGCCAGGATCACCTTCAACATGCCCGACGGCTGGCGCGTCTGGGGAGCGTATCGCGGCAGGAGGTTCGACGCGCAACATAAAGGCATCAGTTCCGAACAGGCGAAGGGAGGTTATGTTGAAGGCATCCTGCCCACTGACCCTCCGCGCTATTTCAGCGGCGGCGAGAATTTCGGCACCATCGAGGTCGGGCAATATGAAGATCACAGCATCGTCGATTTCATGGTGGGCAAGGATGTCGGCCTGGGCCTGATGGGAGAGGGCGGCACGTCGGTTATTGGCCTGGGTATGACCTACGCCCAGTTCCGATCCGCCACCGACATCGACATGGTCGGCATCCCCGACCGCTATCGCGCCGCTTATTCGGAAATCAAATATCCGACGACCCATCACGAACTGTACAATGCCTCGCTCGCCTCGACGCGCAAATTCGAAGGCTTTGGCCCCTCGCTGTCATGGGAAGCGTCGAAGCGGCTGGTGGGCAACGAACAGGACGGCAGTCTCGCCCTCGACTGGCGGATCAACGGCGGCCTGCTGTTCGGGAAGCAGGCCATGGCCAGCCGCGAGGAACGCGACGCCACCTATTATCACTTTGAACCGAACATCGTATATCCGCCGCAACTGGAGGATTTGCTCTACGACGAAACGATCGACCGCAGCCGGTCGCGCCGGGTCACCGTGCCGAACCTCGGCGCCAGCATGGGCCTGTCCTATCGCGTCGGCGGGGTGAAGGTCGCCGCGGGCTATCGCTGGGAACGCTTCTTCGACGCCATCGACGGCGGGATCGACAAGGCGCAATCCTTCGACCGGACGATCCGGGGCGCCTATGTGAAGTTCGGCATCGGTTTCTGATCGTGCTGTGCCGCCAATCCTTTCCCTTGTCGTGCACGTCGACCGGGACATAAGGTGGCCGATATGGAACCGTTGGAAATAGTCCGGGCATGGCGGCGCGACGATCCCCGTTGCGTCGCCGACGCCAAGAGCTTCTGGCGCGAGATCGGCATGCCCGACGATGTCGCGGAGGAACGCGCCGCCGAACTGTGCGTCGTCGCCTATCTCGGTGGGCGGCTGGCGGGGGTCTCGACGGCGCGGCTGGGTGATTTTCCGCCGCTCAAGGGGCGGTTCGCCCATCTGCGGTGCGCCGTGTCGCCCGCCGCGCGGCGCAAGGATGTCGCGGCGCGGATCATCGGGCACACCCGCACGGTGCTCGAAGCCTGGGCGGCCGACCATGTGCAGGAAAATCTGCTGGGCATGGTCGCGATCCTGCAATCGGGGGAGTTGCGCGAGAAGCAGCGCGAGCCGATCTGGCCGATCTATGGCATCGACCTGACGCTGATCGGCTATACGCCGCGCGGCGAACAGGTCCGCGTCGGCTGGTTCCGTCATGCCCGCCTCGATTGAGCGGGGCGAGCGCCGCGACCGCGAGGAGGCGCCCGGGACGGCGGCGGCGCCCAGCGGCATCCTGTGGATCGCCTCCTACCCCAAGTCGGGCAACACCTGGACGCGGGCGTTCCTCAACAACCTGCTGAAGATCATGCAGGACGACGACGCGGGCGCGCCGCAGAGCATCAACCGGATGACCGAATATACGCTGTGGGACATCGCGGCCAAACCCTACGAGCGCCATCTGGGCAAGCCGGTCACCGAAGCCGACCGCGCCGAGATCGCGCGCATCCGCCCGGCGGTTCAAGCCGAGATCGCCGAACGCACCGAGGGGCTGGCGATGGTCAAGACCCATCATGCGCTGGTGTCCGACCGCGGCGTGCCCGCGATCAACTTCGCGGTGACGTCGGGCGCTATCTATATCGTGCGCAACCCGCTCGACGTCGCCATATCCTATGCGCATCACCTGGGCAGCGACATCGACTATGCGATCGGGGAGATGGCGCTGCGCAACAAGGAAACCGGCGTTTCGGACAAGAGTGTCTATGAGATCTACGGGTCGTGGAGCCAGCATGTCGAAAGCTGGACGCGCGCGCCGCATCGTGCGATCCATGTCATGCGCTACGAGGACATGCTGGCCGATCCGGCTGCGGCGTTCGGGGCGCTCGCCCGCCACCTGCTGCTTTCGCCCTCGCCCGAACAACTCGCCACCGCCATGGAGCGGTCGTCCTTCGCCGCGCTGAAGCAGCAGGAGGATGAGGCGGGGTTCAGCGAAAAGCCCGACAGCGCCGAACGCTTCTTTCGCGAGGGGCGGGCGGATCAGTGGCGGGACAGGCTGACCCCGCGTCAGGTTCGCGCGGTCGTGACCGCCCATCATCAGCAGATGCGCCGCTTCGGCTATCTGACCGACGAATTGCTCCCGTTGCTCGAATAGCCGCCACCGATCGCGTCCCGGTCTTCTCCGCCCCACCACTGGGGAAACCTTGGGCCGATGCCGCGCCTGCCCGTGCAGGCCGGCATCGGCCCGCTTTTCAGAAGCTGTACCGGGCTTCGAGACCGACGACGCGCGGCTGGCTGTAGCGGTTGATCGTCGGCGCCTGCGCGACATAATAGACCTTGTCGAAGACGTTGTTGGCGAAGGCGGCGATGCCGAACCCGCCGAATTCGACGCCGAAGCGCAGGTTGACGAGCCGATAGTCGTCGAGGTCGACCGAGGTCGGCGTCAGTTCCTGTTTGCCGCCCCACTGCGCGCTCACCAGGATGTTGCCGGTGAGGGTCACGTCGCGCGCGACCGGGTAGCGCAGATTGAGGTTCGCCGACGCCAGCCAGTCGGGCACCTGCGCCAGGTCGAGACCCGCGTAGCGTCCGCTCTTGACCTCGCCGCCCTGACGCGACCCGCTGAGCGCGAGGCGCCCGCTTCCCGCGCCGATGTCGAATCCCTGGCTGTATTCGGCCTCGATGCCCCAGCTCTTCGCATTGCCGGCATTGGTCAGATAGCTGACCGCGGCCACCGGGCAGGTCGGATTGGTCAGGGCGCAGCCGTCGTCGACCTGCGCGATCAGGTCGCGAAGATCGGTGTAATAGCCCGCGATCGCGAAATAGCCGCGGCGGGCGGGCTGGCCCTTGATCCCGACCTCATAGCTCGTGCTGTTCTCGTTGCCGAACAGCACTTCGACCGGGCTCGGCGCGCGCGGGTCGGACAGGCGGGTGTTGAACCCGCCGGCGCGATAGCTGCTCCCGACCTTGGCATAGGCGAGGATGCGGGGCGCGAGCTTGTAGGACAGCGTCGCATTGTAGGAGAGGTTGTCGGCTTCGATGCTGTCGTCGATGACGCGGGTCGGTCCGCCGGTCGGAAGCCCGGTTCCCAGATCGTAGAGCCGGGCACTGATGCTGCGGCTGTCGCGGGTATAGCGCAGCTCGCCGGTCAGGTTGAGCCTGTCGGTGAGATCGAGGCCGAGCGAGCCATAGGCGGCATAGCTTTCGAAATGGAGCCGCGCGGGTGCGACGTTGCCGGGCGACGGATTGGCGAGCGTCGGCGTGCGGGTCGTCGTCACCGAGAAGTCGCTGTCGAGCAGCATCGCCTCGACACCGAACAGCCAGGTCAGGCGATCGCTGCCGCCGGTGACGTGCAGATCCTGCGACAGCATGTCGGTCGTGTCGACGACATAGGAGGCGCTGCCCGGATCGATCGGCGTCGCCGGCCCGACCTGCCCGGCAGCGCGGGCGCGCGCCAGTTCCGCGGCGCTGACGCCGTCGTTGTCGAGATCATATTCGCTGTGCCGCTTGCGGAAGAAGGTCGTCGCGTTGAGCCGGGCGCCGCCAAGGTCGACGCGCACGATCGCCTGCAGCCCGTCGACGTCCTGGCTGGCGCGCGGCGCGGTGCTCCAGGGATAGCGGAAGCGATCCTGGATATAGCCGCCGGGAAAGCCCGGCGTGCCGGCCGGAATGAAGATCTGATAATGGATCGCGGGGGTCGTCAGCCGCTGCGTTTCGGCGAGCAGGACGATGTCGACGGGGCCGCGCGCGAGGCGAAGCTGGCCGCGCAGGCCGTGCCCCTTCTGCCGGTCGAAATAGACATCATTGTCGGGGTTGTAGAAGAAGCCCTTGTCCTGCTGGACCAGGTCGCCGCTGATGCGCACCGCTGCGCCCTCGCCGAGCGGGACGTTGACCGCGCCCTGCATCTGGAAGCTGTTGGTCTCGAAGCCGTAGCGGGCACTCGCCCAGCCGGAGAGGTCGAATCCGGGCTCGGCCGAGATGATGTTGATCGCGCCGCCGACGGCGTTGCGGCCATAGAGCGCCCCCTGCGTGCCGCGCAGCACCTCGACCCGGCCGATGTCGAGCATGTCGAGGCGGCTGAAATTGCGCCCGCCGACGGCGCCGCCGCCAATATAGGACCCGTTGCGATAGAGGCCGACGCTGGGGTCGCCGTTGGTCGCGCGCGCGGTCGAGGAGGCGCGGATCGATATTTCCGAGGTCACCGACGAACTGAGGTTGTTGAAGCGGATGCTCGGCTGATCGGCGAGCAGTTCGCCGCTCGTCTGCGCGCCGCCGCGATCGGTCAGCGCGGCGGCGTCGATCACCGAAGCCGCGGTCGGAACGTCCGACAATCGTTCTTCGCGGCGCCGCGCGGTGACGACGATGGCGCCGTCGTCGCCCGCCTCGGACGCCGCGTCGGCCGGGGGCGCGACGTCCTGCGCGAAGGATGGGCCGGCCATCGCGGTCCAGGCCGCGGTCGCGCAGAAAAGAAGATGCGTCTTGCGTTTCATGAATCCCTCCCAAAGGCGTTGTGCAATTATTATCGATAATTTTGTGCAATCGGCAAGCGCGAGTCAAGCCGGAAACATCGCGATGCCGGCGGCGGCGGTCAGCGGTCGGCGGGAATGGCTGCGGTCAGAAGATCGCGAAAGCCGCGCGCCGTAGCGGCAAGCGGTTCGGCCGCGACGGTCGACAAATCGTCGGTCGCGGCATGGTGGTGGCGGTGGGCGCCGAAGATTCCGGCGTGGCGGGGGTAGCCCGCCCGGACGACCTCGGCCAGTTCCCCCGCCGCGCCCTCGCCGGAGGGATAGGCCATTTCGATCCCCGGCTGCCCCTTGAAGATCCGCCGCGCGGGTTCGACCAGATCGGGCGACGTCATCAGGAAGCGATGGCTGTCCGCACTCGGCAGCGGCAGCAGGCGGCCCGGGATTTCCTGCCAGTCGCGCGTCGCGGCGTTGGCGCCCAGATGCAGCCAGAAATCGCTCTCGCCCGGTGGCGGCGCGATCGCCTCGACCAGGTGCGCGGCCCCCAGATTCTCATATTCATGGCCGCTGTTGCAGACGAAGAGCAGATTGTGCCGCGGGAAGGCGCGCGGCGCCCACCGGGCGAGTGCGAGCCAGATCGCGATCCCCGGCCCGCGCTCGCCGGCGCAGTCGGTCCAGCCCGATCGCGGCGTCGACACGATGATCCAGCGCCCCGCCGATACCCGGCGCCGTCCGACGATATTCTCGGCGATCCGGCGGCCGCCGTGCCCGGTCAACCGCAGCGTCGCCTGGCCCCCGTGCCGCGCGGCCTCGATCGCGGGTGCCGCGCGCTTCGGCGCCAGCAGGACGATCGGCCTGTCCGCGAGCGGCTTGTCGGCGGGTGCATTGAGCAGCAGCGCCTCGCCCGTCGGGCCGGTCGTGACGAGGATGACGGCGGCGGCTCCGCGCGCGATCGCGTCGGCGATCGGCGCCCGGGCCGCCGGTTCGAGGAGGCTGGACCAGCGACGGTGCGGCAGCCGGACGAGCGCGATCGCGCCGTCGAGGCGCCCCGCCGTCTCAGCCAGCCGCAACGGCGCGGACAGGCCGTCCGGCGGCGTGGGGACCGCGAGCGGCTGCGCGGTCGACGGAATCGCAAGGTCGCCGATCGTCAGCGTGCAGAGCGATGCCTCGAACCACGGCACCTCGAACGCCTGCCGCTCGACCGCGAAGCCCGCCGCGCCAAGCCGGTTCGCGGTCCAGTCCGCGGTCCAGCGATCGCCCGCGCCGCCCGACTGCTTGTTGCCCGCTTCGGCATAGATCCGAACGTCCGCGAACAAGGTGTCGGGGTCGAACAGCGCGCCATCGGGCGAAGCCGCCATGGCGGGCGGCGCCTGCCATGCGATCGGCGCCGCGAACCCCGCCTTCAGCAGCGTGCGGCGGTCGGTCCCGTCGCGCTTCACGATCGCGCCCGGCGGCGGCCCGTTTTCGGCTTGCCGCGCCGCGCCTTGTATTCCGCGAGCGCCTCGGCGAAATTCTGCTGCGACGTCGCGATCAGGTCGCGCGCCACCCGGTCGGCATCGTCGGGCTCGCGGGCGACGATATGGCGGCAGAGCTGTTCGTAGAGCACCGCCGAGCGCCGGCCGACCTCTCCCTCGCCATGCGCCGCGACGAACTCGTCGGTGTAGACATTGTGCTGCCACCGGGCGAGCAGCGCCAGTCGGTCGAGCAGTTCGAGCGCCAGCGGCGCGTTGGAGCGCTTGGCGATGAAACGGCCGATCCGGTTCGACACCCGCAGATGCTCGGCCGAGTTCGTCGTCCGCTCGGTCACGTCCTTATATTCGACGAGCCGGTGCATGAGCTCGCGCCCGTCGCGGTCGCTCATCGCCGTGCAGGCGAGACGGCAGACGACGCCGAACAGCGCCTTCCACAACTCGTAAATCTCGTCCGCGCCATGATCGTCGACGTCGATCGCGAACGCGCCGCGCCAGGGCACGACCTTGATCAGGCCGATGCTCGCGACATGGCGGAACGCCTCGCGGACGGGGGCATGGCTGACCCCGAAGCGGGCCGCGATCTCGCGCTCGCGGAGCCATGAGCCCGGCGGAATGCGCCACGCGACGATGTCGTCGATCAGCAGCCGCGCGATGACGCGGTCCTGCGTCGGTGCATTGTCCTCGTCGCTCGTCGTGACGGCCATGATCCCTGATCGTTTCTGTTGAACGCCCCATCCTAGCTTGCGCGCCCGACAGGACAATCTTCGATTGCAGTCGCACTTATTATCGATAATAAACGCGAACACAACCCAGCGCATGTGGAAAGGGCAGGCCATGATCGGGCGTCTTCTTCTTCTGACCGTCGCCGCGACGGCGACTCCCGTGGCGGCCGGAAGCGCGCCCGCCGCTCCCGTGCCTGCGGCCGAAGACGCGCGGCCCGGCTGCGCCGCGGCGATCGCCTATTCGGATGGGCACAAGGGGCTCGCCGTCCTCGTCCTGCGGCATGGCGAGGTCGTCTGCGCGTCGCAGGACACCGCCCGGCCCCACGAACTCTGGTCCGGCACCAAGAGCCTCGTCGGCCTGATGGCGGCGGCGGCGGTGCAAGATGGGCTGCTCGCGCTCGACGAACGGGCGTCCGACACGATCGCCGAATGGCGGGACGATCCCGGCAAGGCGGCGATCACGCTGCGCCAGCTGCTCGCCATGACCAGCGGCCAGCCGTCGGCGATCGGCCGCCCGCAGGGCTATGCCGATTCGCTGCGGGTCGCGCTGACCGCGGCGCCCGGCACCCGCTTCCAATATGGCCCGACGCCGTTGCAGATCTTTGGCGAGGTGATGCGGCGCAAGCTGGCGGCCGCGGGGCGCGACGCCGATCCGCGGCGCTATGTCGAGCGGCGGCTGCTGGCGCCGCTCGGCGTGACGGTCGGCGAGTGGAGAAACGGGCCCGACGGACATCCGCTGATGCCGCAGGGCCTCGTCCTTGCCGCCGCCGAGTGGGCGAAAATCGGCGAGTTCGTCCGCATGGGCGGCAAGGTCGACGGCAAGCCGCTCGTCGACGCGGCGGCTTTTGCCGAGCTGTTCGAGGGGAGCGAGGCCAATCCGGCCTATGGCCTCACCTGGTGGCTCCCGCGCGCGACGCCGTCCGACGACCCGGTCACCCGCTCGACCGACATCACCGATCCCGCCGCCGGGCTTCCCGCCGACCTCGTCGTTGCCGCGGGTGCCGGCGACCAGCGGCTGTACGTCATCCCCTCGCTGGGATTGACCATCGTCCGCCAGGCCCGCCTCGACGTCGCCGCGCTGCTCGCCGGCCGCAAGAGCGACTGGTCCGACCGGCGGTTCCTTGCGGCCCTGCTCGCGCCCCGAAGCGCGGCGGTCGATTGAACCGGACGAGGGCGCGCGCTCGCCTCAATCGTTCGGTCCGACCTCGGTGAACCGGAATCCGTCCTGCGTCATGTGGAAATAATATCCCAGATCGCCGCAGAAGATCACGAAGGTCTCGCCGCCATCGGGCTCGCGATCGTGAATGGCGTTCCGGCGCGCAAGGCATCGGCGCGCCTTCGCGGCCAGGAAGCGCGGATAGCTTTCGGCGCGAAACGCGGCGGCGTCGCTGCTGCCGCCCTCATCGAGATAGGGCATGAACGGGAACTGCGTCATTCCCGCGACCGCGGTCGCATCGTCGGCCGCGAGCGCGGCGCGGAATCGGGCGATAAAGGCGTCGAATTCCTGCTGCACGGCCGCGGATGCAACAGGCTCCTCCTCCGCCGACGCCGGAACGGACGAGGCGAGCAGGATGCCGGCCAGAACGCCGGGGAGCGGATTAATTTTCAACGACATCATGGTCTCGCCTTTCAGGATCGGCACCGGATATGCGGCGGCGCCGGCGCAGCATCGACCGCAACGCCGAAAACAGCAGTCCGGCGGCGGTATAGATCAATGTCGCCACGGCGATCGCGGGGATGGTGACGTCGCGCGGCTCGCCATCCGCTCCCGCGCACAGCAGGTTGCGCGTGACGCCCTGCTGCCCCGGCTTGTAGCTGTATTCGCGCGACAGCGTGTCGAGGCCGCCCGGGCAGACGATGGGTTCGGCGACCGTCGACACGATCGGCGGATAGACGGCGCCGCCCGCGACCGCGAACATCATGGCGAGGAAGCCCCAGCCCGCCGCGGCGGGGAGGATGTCGAGCGGCCGGAACAGGCGCGAGCGATGCGTCTTGCGAAAATCCTCCAGCCCGGCGAGCAGGAAGATCAGGCCGAAGATCGCGGCGACGATCCCCGGTCCGATCAGCGCGCGCATCATTCCCGCTCTCCTTGCATTCCATCCGGCAACAGCGGGACGGACGGCGCCTCGCACGTGCAGGCGGCCTGTTTCGCGATCGGGGCCTCGATGGGACAGGTGCAGAGATATTCGGCCCTGTGCCCGCATCCGGCGGCGCGATACCCCTCATAATACCAGTCGAAGCCGGGCGAGACCCGGTGGCTTTCGGTCCACTGGGCGAGCCGCGCGGGGTCGGCGCGGATTTCGGCGGGCGGATCCGGAATGGGGGTCGCACGCTGGTGCACCTCGCTGCGGCGTGCGCCATCGACTTTCGTCGCCGTCACCCGTTCGATCGGGCAGGTGAAGCGTTCGGCGAAGGTCTCGCGCGCCTCCCGCTCGCGGCTCGCGCAGCCCGCGACGGCGGCCGGGAGCAGGACCGCAAGACACAGGAGGACCCGGCGGCGTATCACAGGCCCCCCAATATCTCGGCGCGCTTGGCTTGATACTCCTCTTCGCTGATCAGGCCGCCGTCGCGCAGCGATTGCAGGTGCCGCAACCGGTCCTCGACGCTGCCCCCGCCCGCGTCGGACGGTGCGGCGGGGCGGCGCATGATATCGGCGTCGGTGCGCAGTCGCTCGGCCATCTTGTCGCGCAGGGCGCTCGCCAAGGCGTTGGCGTCGGCAATCTCGCTGTCGGTCCGGCGGGGTCTGAACAGCGCGAGCAGCAGTCCGAGCAGGATCAGGCCGCCAAAGGCATAAAGGCCGTAATAGATGCTGGCTGCGCCAATCGCGCGTAGCGTGATGTCGCGCCGGGTGCCGTCGGGCGCGATGCAATAGATGGTGTGCGATACGCCCTGCTGCCCCGGCTTGTAGGAATAGTTTTGCGAAAGCCGCTCGACCGTTCCGTCGCAGGCATAGGGCGCGGCGCGCTCGACCAGCGGCGGGTGGATCGCGCCGCCCGCGCTCGCCACCATGATCCCGCAAAAAGCCGCCACGCCCAGCAGCACCAGCAGGGCGCACCCCAGCTTCGCCGCCGGACCGGGGCGGCGCCGGAGCGCGAGCTTCGCCGACAGCGAAAATATCACGATGATCGCCGGTCCCAGCAGGAACATACCGATGGTGAATATGGCCGAATCGCTCATATAGCCCCGCCCGTCATCGCGGCGAGGCAGAAGCGTTCGGGCGCGTTCGGGTCGGCCTCATGTTCGTCGCCGCAGGCGTTGCGCGTTGCCCACAGCAGCGTGCCCTGATCGGCGGACACGGCATAGGGCAGGTCGCCGCGCCAGGTGCCCGTGATGCGGCGCTCGGTGCGCGTCGCCATGTCGAACCGCGCGATCCCGATATCGGCGGGATAGATCAGGCGCGAGCGTGCATCGTCGAACAGGAAGGACGCCAGTTCCCAACCGCCCCACGCGACGAGATAAGGCGCGCCAGGCGGCTTGCGCGTGCGGATATGGAGGTCGACGGTGCCGTGACCGCGATCCGCCGTCCAGACCAGCCAGCCGGCATTGCCGCGCAGCGAGTCCACGGCGTCGAGGTCGTCGGAAAATTCGTCCTCGCGGTACACGAGGCCGCCCGTCACCGATTCCCACAGATTGTCCGCTTCGGCCGGCTTGTCGCGCAGGCGTCGGCCGCCCGCGACCGTCGCGGCGTAATAAGCCTGTGGGCCGTCGAGGCCGTCGCTGCCGTCACCCCACAGCGAGGCGATGGCGAACAGCGTCCCGCCGCGCCAGGCGAAGCCGGTGAGCAGGGCCACGGCGTCGGCGGGATGTTTCGCGCGCGTGTCGGGAGGCGGCGTCACGGGCACCAGCTTGCGGTCGGCCACGCGATAGAGCCACAACTGGTCGGGGCCGTCGAGTTCCTGACTGGGCAGCAGGATCGCGACATGGCTGCCGTCGGGCGACAGCCGCATCCCCGCGATCGGCACGCGCCCGTTCTCGGCCAGTTCGGGCCGCGCGCGGGCGAGGGGAGCAAGGTCGATCTCGCCGATCACGCGCGTCGCGATCGGCGCGGCGGCGCGGTCGCCCAGTTCCTGGCGGCGGCCGAGATAAACGACCGTCATGCAGTCATAGGCCTGGTCGTGGACCCACGACGCGGCATCGTTCAACTCGGCGAAGCTGCGGTCGGCGGCGCAGCGGCGGTCGCGCTCGCCCACCCAGTCGCGCTGCTCCGCCACCAGCGCCGCGCGCGCCGGGCCGGCCAGTTTCGCCAGCACGGCGCGATAGCTGCGCGACAGCGCCAGGTCCTGCCAGCGCAGCGCGGCGTTGGCGCAGATGAAGCGATCGACCGCGCGCGTCGCCTTGCCGCAATCGAAGCTCGCTGGAACGGTGGCGGACGGCGCCGGCTGTGCGGTCGAGGGGGCCACGCCGCCCAGCGCCAGCGCGCAAAGAAACAGGCCGCCGAGGCGGAGGAAAGGCTTGGGGCCGCTTTCCCACGTCATTGCGAGCGGAGCGAAGCAATCTCCAGCTATCGGTGAGGCAGAACGATAGCTGGAGATTGCTTCGTCGCCTTCGGCTCCTCGCAATGACGATGCCTCGCGCTCAGTCATGGACGATGATTCGCGGGTCGTCGCACAGATTCTGCTGGGCGATGGGCATGGGGTCGCTGCAGCAATCCTCTTCCTTTTCCTCGAACAGGACGGAGATTTCATAGGTGCAGACGCCCGCGCCGCCGGGGATGGTGAAGGTCCGCGTGCGCCCCGGGGCCAGCCCGTCATAGCCGAAGGCGTCCGAATCGCTTTCGATGCCGTCGGGTGCGCGCAGCGCGAGTTGTTCGAGGCGGCGCCGGCTCCTGTTCGTGACCGCGACCTTCAGGTCGGCGGCGGGTGCCGCCCGCGCGGCGGTGCCGCACAGTGCGATCAGCGGCCGCGCCGCCGCCGCGACGCCGTCCAGCGGATAGCGCGCCGACGATCCGGCGACGCTGACCGACATCCGGTCGTCCGCCGCCAGTATCGCTTCGAACGATGCGTCGAGCGGCACCTGCCCCCGCAGGCGCAGCAGGCCGTCCGCCTCCGGCGGCTGAACCGTGGCGGGAAAGGTCAGCGTCGCGCTGCCGTCGCTCAGGCGGACCGGCACGCTCGTCCCGGCCGCGAGGCGCACCGGCGGGTGGGTGATGTAGGCCGACACCTCCGGAACGCCCTTGTCGCAGATGAAGTTCAGCAACGTCATGCCGCCGTCGGGCACGCCAAAGACGAGCCGCGCCTGCTGGGCGCCATGATCGACGCCATACCAGCGCGGCCGCCCGTCCTGCGCCGCGGCGGGCGTGGCCGCGAGAGCCAGCACGGAGGCGAGCAGGATACGCCGATACCGCCGCGTCGGCGATCTGGGAAATCCGGCCTTTGTTCGCCCTTTGCGGGTCATGGCATCTGTCTCCAGCCTGTTCGGATCAGGGGCCTGCCCGTGCCGCACAAGGCACGGACAGGCCCGACGGGAGCGGCCGAACCGGGGTGGAGGGAAGCCGATCGGCAGTGTCCCCCTGTCCGGCCAGCAGATACGCCGACGGGTCGCTGTCGACGCACCCGTTCCCGCATCAGCGTCCGGGCGCCCGCGAGGGGGCGGCGGGCGTCGGATCGGGCAATGGATGTTCGTGCATCGGAGTCTCCCTGTCCCACCGTGATGCCATGGACAGCGAAAGCCTGTCTCGGACCAGAAGGAACGCGAGGTGGACCAGACGGCACTTCGGCGATACGGTGCGCCGGACGGGAGGGGGACATGGACGCGGCCGGTTTTTCCCAGATACTGTCCACCGCCTCGGTGCCGGAGCGCGAGCGGCTGCCGATGTGGCGCGAGCTATTCGGGCAGGCGATGGTCCGGCTCGACATAGAACCGGCCCGGAACGTGCCGTTTCACGCCGAAGGGACATTGTGCGCGCTGCCGGGAGCCGCCTATGCCTCGGTTTCCGCATCGCCGGTGCAGGTCTCGCGGACGCACCGCCTGATTGCCGCCGATCCGGTCGAGATGCTCTATCTGATCACCGCCGATGCGCCGCTGGAACTGCGCCAGCGCGGGCGCGAGCATGTGCTGGCGGTCGGCGACTCGATCTTCGTGCGCGGCGGAGAGGTCAGTACCATCCAGTGTCGGAAGCGATGCCGTTTCACCAACATCGCGGTGGCGCAGGACGACCTGCGCGCGCTTCTGTCGGGGGCGGACGATCTGGCGATGCGGGTCGTCCCGCGGCAAAGCGATCTGCTGGGGCTGCTCCACGCCTATGTCGACATGCTGCGCCTGCGCGCCGACGCGGCGTCGGGCGTGGCGGCGGCGCTCACGGCCGGGCATATCCGCGACCTCATCGGCGCGGTCGCCGCCACGGCAGCCGAAGATGGCGCGCCGGAACGGCCCGGCGTCAAGGCCGCACGACTGCGGGCGATCAAGGCCGACATCGCGGTGCGCTCGTGCGATCCGCGTCTCGACATCGTAGGTGTGGCCACGCGCGCCGGGATCAGCCCGCGCTATGTCCGCCGCCTGTTCCAGGATGAGGGAAGCAGCTTTTCGGCGCATGTGCTGGGCGAACGGCTCGACCGCGCCCATCGCCTGCTGCTGCATCCGGGGCAGGCGCCACGGACGATCGCGGCGGTCGCCTATGCCTGCGGTTTCGGCGACCTGTCCTACTTCAACCGCACCTTCCGCCGCCGCTTCGGCATGACCCCGTCGGATCTGCGCGGCGCGGGTTGAATGCCATCCATTTCCCGTTCGTGTCGAGCGAAGTCGAGACACTTGTCGGCCTTGCGCCACGCTGATGGGTGTCTCGACTTCGCTCG
>NZ_MEFH01000003.1:0-32479 GCF_001725095.1 Sphingopyxis sp. SCN 67-31
GTGGCCACCAGAGCCGCTGCATTTTGGGGTGGGGCATGCCCCACCCCAAAATGCACCAGTTCCTACACCGGAAATTACACCACGACCGCGGACGCTAGCTTCGGGTTTCGGCGCGCTGCCTCATTCGTTCGTCATGCTGACTCGTTTCAGCATCCATGGCCGGACCTTCCCTTTTGTGCCGCCTTTCATTCGAGCGCAGACCATGGACCCTGAAACAAGTTCAGGGTGACGAATGGGAGAAACTGCACAGAACGCCAAATCCCCACAGACCATAGTCATGGGCTGCACTTTTTCGCCGCCCCGCAAATACTCCATCACGGCCCGTTCCCCGGCGAAAGCCGGGGCCCAGATGGCGCTGCTCCGCGTGGACCCCGGCTTTCGCCGGGGAACAGCTACCTGTCCGAAAGGGATAATTGCCAAACAAGTTCAGGGTGACGAAAGGGAGAAACGGTGTCGAAACCGAATCGCCACGGGCCTTGGAGCGGCGTCAGCGATCGTCGGGTCCGGTGCAGATGAAATTGCTTGCCGACCGCGTCGAACCCGAGCCGCGATACACCGCCCTCCGCGGATAGGGGCAGAGCGGTCGCTGCATGGCGATCTCGCCCGTATCCTCGGCCGAAAATTTCGTCGCGATGACATGATCGGGCGCCTCGCCGCTGTCGGTCCAGGCAATCAGGGCCGAGAAAATGTCATGCTTCGCATCGTCGGCCGGCGGTCGTGGTGGGATGCCGAGCGTGGCGTTGAAGGCGTCGGGGCCGGTGCCGCCGCCGCAATGCATCATGCCGGGCGCGAGGAACAGGCGCGCGCTGTCCGCGAGATTGCGGCCGCCACCAAGCTGCGCCGCCTGCCGCTCATAGAATGCGATCGACTGGCCCGGCGCGACGAGCGTATCGGCCAGACCGTGATAGATGATCAGCTTGCCGCCGCGCGCGGCGAACGCCTCTAGACTGCCGCGCGTGGCATCGTTCACGATGGGGTCCAGACGCGCATCGACGGCGGGCATGTCGCGATCGAAATCGAACCCCTTCCAGTCCCAGTCGGCGCCGAACACCCATTTGAAAAGCGCGCCGAAAGGCGGCTGGCCGTTGATCGGCGTTTGCAGGAAGGACCAGCCGAAGGTGTCGGGCATTTCGCTTCCCGGGAGCCAGCCGAAATAGCTCGCCTTGCCATCGCGGCCCGTCGGTCCCGAATAAAAGGCGCGCGCGGTGGCCACTTCGTTTTCGGACAGACAGGCGTCCGATGCCGCGCCCATGCATTGCAGGACCGCGGGGTCGAAGCTGCAACTCAGGGGATCGGAGATGAACCGGTCCCCCGCCAGACCGTGCCCCTGTCGCCAGCAGGTCGCGATCGCCGCCTTGTTGAGCAGCTTCAGCTTGGCGTCGGAGAGCAGGCTGCCGGGCGCGCGATGCGCGGCGGCATAGTCCCAAAGCACCGCAGCATGGCCCCAGGTCCGGTTGATGACGGGCGCGCCGACGAGGATTCCGTCGTAATCGGCCGGATAGTAGAGCGATTCGATCAGGCCCTGCTGGCCGCCGGTCGAGCAGCCGGTGTAATAGGAGCGCCGGGCGTCGCGACCGTAGAAGGCCCTGGTGATCGCCTTTCCGGTCACGGTCATCACATGCGTCGACAGGCGGCCCCAGTCGCGCCACTTGCGCGGTTGGCCGATCAGGGCATCGCCCTCCAGCGGCGAGGCGGGCGCGGTTCCCGCATCGGTCGTCGCGGTCGCAAATCCGCGCCGCAACCCGTCGACCATCCCCGAATAGCCGCCAGCGAGAACGCCGGCGAAGCCGCCGTTTCCATTGCCGTGAAAGACGCCGGTCCAGTCCTGGGCGGGCAGCCAGATTTCGACGCCGATGTCGGAATCGGGCGCCGAGCGCACGCGCGCGACGACGCGGCAGAAGCTCCGGTAACCGGGCGTCTCGCCCGCAATCGTCGTCTCGGCCGCCTTGGCCGGAACCAGCGCCGCGCTGACGATGCTCGTATCGGGGAGCCGCAGGGCGGCGAGGCCGTTGCAACGCGCGGCGACGGCATCCGGCGCCGGGGTCGGCGCCAGGGCCATCGCATCGCTCGGGACCATCCACCCCATGATGAGGACCGCGGCGGCGGCAAGGCTGTTTTTCCGTTTCATGTCTGTCTCCGCAAAGCTGTCACCTTCACTTCGTTCCCCGCTTCCCCAGCCCTTCACACAGGATTGGCTTCGCGCCGCTCCGGAACGGCGGCGGAAGGCGCCCGCCTGATCAGACGGGCGAGCCACAGGAACAGCAGCGCCGCGATCAGGTACATGGGCGCCAGCGCATAAAAGGCCATCTGCAAGGCATGCCCGCCATATTCCGGGCGGAAGAAATCGCTCGCCATGCCGACGAAGGTCGGGCAGAGGCCAAGGCCGATCAGGTTCATCACGAGGAGCAGCAAGGCGCCCGAAATGACCCGCGCATCCGGATCGACCTCTCCCTGCACGAAGGTGACCGTCGCGGGCAGGAAGAAGGAGTTGAGGAACAGCGGCACACAGAGCAGCGCCAGCGCGACCTCCCAGCGTTCCGCGGTGGCGAAACCCAGGAAGAAAGGCAGGGCGAGCAGCAGCGACAGCGCCGGAATGCTGGCATAGGCCGCCTTGTTCCGGACCCCGAAGCGGTCGATGAGGCGGCCGGAGACGAAAATGCCCGCCCCCATGCCGATGCCGACGGCCAGCGCATACCAGATCGCGACCTCCTCCAGCGTCATCCCCTTCTCGCGCATCAGGAACAGGGTGGCGAAATTGCTGAGGCCATAGGTGATGAAATTGGCGGCGCCGCTCGCAAGCGCGGTGACCGCGAGAATCCGGTTGCCGAAGAAGCTGCGGATTGCCTGCCCGAAGCCCTGACCGGGCTCCGCGGCGACGGCGGAAACGGGCGCCGGGTCGAACTGGCCGCGCGCGGGCTCCGGAACGATCAGGTAGACGAGCACCGCCGTCAGCACCCCGACCGCGCCGACGACGTAGAACGGCACGCGCCAGTCATAGGCGGCCGCCAGCGAGGCGCCGAAAGCCACCCCCAGCGCGGACCCGAGCGGCGGGCCGAGATTGAAGATGCCCATCGCGGTTCCCCGCTGCTCGCGCGGGAAGCTGTCGGAGATGATGGCATAGGATGGCGGCACGCCGCCGGCCTCTCCCACGCCGACCGCCATGCGGGCGACCACCAGTTGCCCGTAATTCGCCGCCATGCCGCACGCCGCGGTCGCGGCGCTCCACAGGCCGCAGGCGAGCGAGAGGACTTTCACCCGGTTCGTGCGGTCCGCCAGCCAGCCGACGGGGATCGCGATGAAGCAGTAGAAGAGCGCGAAATAGAATCCCGTGATCCGGCCCAGCTGGCTGTCGGTGATCTGCAAGCCATCCTGGATCGGCTTGGCGAGAATGGAGACGAGCTGGCGGTCGAGGAAATTCAGCACATAGACGAAGCACAGCATGCCGAGCACCAGGCCGCGATGGCCGGGTGCGCGGCTGTCCACGATGCCCGGCCGATCCGGCGATCCGTTCCTGTCCATATGCCTAGCACCTTCCCTGCCCATTGTTTTCCCGATCCGGCCGGCGCGCGCCGGCGGCTCCCGCCCTTACATCGCCTCTCCCGCGTGCGGCGCCATCTTTGCGTCCATGTCGCGCCGCCAGCGCTGCGCCCGATCGATATACCAGGGCAGAACCTCCGGGGTAGCGGTCGCGTCGGCATTGATCACCTTCGCCACGGGCCAGCCGCCGAACAGCCTTTTGATCGGCAGTTCCTGCTTCTTGCCCGACAGCGTGCGCGGAATGCCGGGCGCGGCGATCAGCCGGTCGGGCACGAAACGCGGCGACAGGCTGGCGCGAATGGCGGTCGCCACCGCCGCCTCCATCGCCGCATCGACGCCATGTCCCTCGGCCGGAACGACGAACATGATCAGCTGGCTGTCGCCGTCCGCGCCCTCGATGTCGACGATCATCGTGTCGGCGATCTGTGGCAATCGTTCGACCGCCGAATAGATTTCGGCGGTGCCCATGCGCAGGCCGTGCCGGTTGATCGTCGCATCGCTGCGCCCCGAGATCGTGCAGCCGCCGTCGGTGCCGATCGTCAGCCAGTCGCCGTGGCGCCAGATGCCCGGCCATTCGGCGAAATAGGATTCGCGGTAGCGGCTGCCGTCCTCGTCCCCCCAGAAATGCAGGGGCATACTCGGGAAAGGGCGCGTGCAGACGAGTTCGCCGACTTCGCCGATCACCGGCTTGCCCCGCTCGTCCCACGCCTCGATCGCGGCGCCGAGGTGGCGGCACTGCAATCGCCCCGGCGTGTCGGGAAGCTCCGGATTGCCGGCCATGAAGGCGGCCGCGATCTCCGTCCCGCCGCTGACGTTGCACCACCAGATATCGGGGCGGCCCAATCCGGCGAATTGCGCCGAACCCCAGCGCTGGACGTCGGGCGGAAGCGGCGAGCCGGTGCTGCCGAGCGCGCGAACGGATTCGAGGCCGCCGATCCGGGACAGGTCGAGCCCGGCCTTCTGGCAGCTCGTGAAAAAGGCCGCGCCGGCCCCGAACCAGGTCACGCCGTTGCGCGCCGCGAACCGCCACAGCCGGGTCCAGTCGGGAGTCCCCTTGGGCCCGCTGGGCGATCCGTCGAACAGGCAGATGGTCGTGCCGCTGAGCAGGCCGCCGACCTGAATGTTCCACATCACCCAGCCGGTGGCGCTGTACCAGTGGAAACGGTCGCCGAAATTGTTCGGGGCGTAGCTCGGTCCGAGATCGAAATGGAGCTGGCCCGCACAGGTCGCGAGCAGGACCCCGCCATGTCCGTGCACGATCGGCTTGGGAAGGCCGGTGGTCCCGCTCGAATAGAGAATCCACAGCGGGTGATCGAAGGGCAGCCATTCGGGTTCGAACGCCGCGACCTCGGCATCGTCGCGCGCCACCGCCTCTTCGAAGGCGACGGCGCCCGGCACCTTGTCCTCGCCGAATCCGCTGTCGATGACGAGCAGCACTTCGATGCAGGGCAGTTGACGCCGAATCTCGGCGACGGCGGCGCTGCGGTCCATGGCCTTGCCGCCATAGGCGACGCCGTCCACCGCGATCAGCACCCTGGGCCTCGTCTGGCGGAAGCGGTCGAGTACCGCATTGGCCCCCATGTCGGGCGAGCACAGCGTCCATATCGCCCCCAGGCTGGCGCATGCCAGGAGGCCGATCACCGCCGCCGGGATGTTGGGAAGATAGGCGGCCACGCGGTCGCCCCGCCCGACCCCGTGCCGGCGCAGTTCGAGCGCCAGCGACGCCGCCTGCCGCCTGAGGTCCGCCCAGCTGAGGACCGCCCGGTCGCCGCGTTCGTTCTCGGCGACGATCGCGGGCTGGCCGGCGGCGTCGGCGGGGACCGCATGGCGAAACACGTGCCGGGCGTAACTGACCTGCGCCCCGTCGAACCAGCGCGCGCCCGGCATGGCGTCTTCGCCGAGCACGGCCGCGAACGGCGTCGGGGATTCGATCCGATAATAATCCCAGATGCTGCGCCAGAAGCCTTCTAGATCGTCGACCGACCAGCGGCGCAAATCCTCATATTCCGCGAATTCCAGATCGTGCGTGGTCTTGAGCCAGTCCGAATACAGGCGGATCTGCGGAACGGGAGCCGGGGCGTCCGCGCTGTTGCTGGCATGACTCATAACAGACCTTGTTTCATTTCAGGGAGATATGACGAGGAGCGCTGCACCGGCCCCAGTTCCGCTCGATCAGGCGGGTGAACGACGGGCGGCGACCTCATCGAAGATCGCCGCCCATGGCATCAGAAGGCGGTGCGCAGGCTCATCGCCGCATAGCGGCCGATCGCATTATGGGCGCCGCCGATGCCGTCCGTCCCGGGGAAGAAGGGCGGCTTCTTGTCGAACAGATCGTTGATCTGCAGCGCAATCTCCGTTCCCCTGGCGAAACCCGTATCGGGCAGCCGCAGGGACAGGCGCAGGTCCACCGTGGTGTAGCCCTTCGAATGATAGAGGCCCGACCCGGTCGGCGTCGCAAAGGAAGCGGTGACCCCGCTGCGATGATTGACGAAGTTGACCAGAGTGACCGGCCCCGCCGTGACTCCCAGCGTCGTGCGCAGCGTGGTTCGCGGGATGCCCGCCTCGAGCGAATCGCTGACCGCCGAGGTCGGCGACAACCGGGTCCGGTATTTCAGGATATAGTTGCCGGCGACGCCGCCGAAAATCGTGCCAAAACCCGCCGTATGCCGGTAACGCACATCGAAATCGATCCCGTTCGTCTTGCGGATGCCGAAGTTCCCCTGGCGCAAGTCCAATATGTTCTCGATCGTCGGCACCGCCGAGAAGGTGTAGAAGAAGGGAACGGTGTCGGTAATCGCCGCCGCGACCTGCGCGGCGGTCGGGTCGCGGATGACGAGCGACGCAAAGGTCGGGTCGGTGAAGAGCAGCGCGCCGAGGCCCGACGGCGTGCCGATGACGTCATTATATTTGATGTCGTAGAAGGTCGCGCCGGCGCTGAATCCCGGAGCGAATACGGGCCGGAAATCGACGCCGAGCGAAAAGGTCCGCGCCTTTTCGGGTTTCAGATTCTGGTTGCCGCCGTAAAGCAGCATCGTGTTGACCTGTGCCGCGCCGCGCAGGGGATCGCGGGCGCCGAAAGCATCGACGAGCGCCGCGGCAGCATAATAGGAACCGACGGTCGAACCCAGATCGCGAAGGCCGGGCGCCCTGAACGAACGACCGTAGCTTCCGCGAAAATTCAACCCGTCCACCGGCTCCCAGGTGATGCCGACCTTCGGATTGGTCGTCGAACCGAAATCGCTGTAATGATCGTAGCGCCCCGAAAGCGACAGCGCGAGGCTGCGGAGCATCGGCGAGGCATTGCCTTCGCCGACGATCGGCACGAACAATTCCCCGTACAGCGACTGGACGCTGCGTTTCAGATCCTCGGGAAATCCGACGCCGCCGCTCGATCCGCGCTGATCATATGTTTCGCGGCGATATTCGGCGCCAAGAGCGACCTTGACCTCGCCGCCCGGCAGATCGGCCAGCGGGCCGTCGACCTTCACGGCACCGATCCGGGTGCGCTGATGATTGGTGAAGTCGGTCGGATTGTCGAGAATGGCGGCGACGACGGTGGGGCTGGTCCCGGTACCGAACGGATCGAGCGCCGTCGCGGTCGTGGTCCCGGCCGCCGCCGCCGTCAGGGCGGTGGTGTCGATCCCCGGCTGGAAAGTATCGTTGCGCGACCAGTTGAAGGTCCCGTACAGGCTCGCCTTGAAGTCGCCGGGCAGCTTGACGTCGATCCCGGCCGTCGCATTGCCGGTCCTGACGCGATAGGTCTGGTCGAAATGATCCGCGCCGACCAGATTGTCGGGGCGAAAATCGACGAACTCGAACAGGGCGCCGGTGCCCGGCGGGGCCCGGAAAAAGGGGTTGGTCGCGGTTATCAGAACGAATGTCTGGCCCGGCAGCGCGGCCTGCACCACGTCCTTGCGATCCGAATAGAGCAGGTCGCCCCACAATGTGACGCTGGACGACAGATCCTGCCGCGCCGAAACGAACAGGCTGTGCGTGCGGTTCTCCGGAACGAGATCGACCGGCCCGCGCGGGTCGCAGGTGTTGAGGCCCGGCGCCAGGCCGGGCGCGGCATAGATCGGTCCGGTGAACAGGTTGACGTTGGCGTCCGGGCACACCGCCGAACGCGTGTCGATACCGCCGGCCGCCCGGAAGTCGAGCGACCGGTACCGGCGGTCCGCCCCGGTGATGTTGCCGTTCTGCGAATATTGATAGGCCGCGACGAACGAGCCGCTGCTCCATTCGTGCCCGAAAAGGACGCCCGCGTTGAGGGCGTGATAATCGTCCGCGAAACCGTAGCGGACGTTGGCCTCGATCCCCGATACGCGCTTGCGGGTGATGAAGTTGACGACGCCCGCGACCGCGTCGGAGCCGTAGATCGCCGATGCGCCGTCGGCGACGATCTCGACACGCTCGATCGCGAGTTCGGGAAGAAACGGATAGTCGGGATTGGTCTGCTGGGTGCTGCCAGAGATCAGGCGATGCCCGTTCATCAGCGGCAGGGTCGCGGCGGACGGCAGGCCGCGCAGGCCCGGCGCGAAGGAGCCGAGGCCGCCGTTGCTCGTGCGCGGGGCGGTGTTGAAGCTGTTGAGCTGCGGCACGGTCGCCAGCAGTTCGGGGGTGCTCGCCGCGCCGATCAGCTTTGCGTCTTCGCGCGACACGCTGATGAGGCCCGATCCGGTCGGCGGAATGCCGCGGATGCTCGTGCCGGTGACGACGATCTCCGTATCGGCTTCCGCCGCGCTGTCCTGGCTATCGTCGGCGCTCTGGGCATGAGCGGCAGCCGTTGCGCCCAGCATGGCCGCCGCGATTGCGGACCCGCACAGCATGCGCGCGCGGCGTCCCTTGAGAATGGTTCTGATCGACATGATGTTCCTCTTCCCTGGCTAGGCTTTTCCTGGCGCCGGGCTCTGCCGGCTTGATGTCGTGCTTATGATTTGCCAGAGCGGTTTGTAAGAGCATTAGCGGACATCGCTGTGTCTTTGGCGGACACGCTTTATTCTGAGGAACGATATGCCTGTCGATGATGGTCAAGGCGCATTCGCCAACGGCAATGGCCGCGCCGGCTTTCCTTCGCTGAATCAACGCATCTTTGCGCCTTTCAAGCTGGCCACCGTGATCGACACGGTGGCTGGCCGCGGCATCGCGCCGGAGACCGTGCTCGACCGCACCGGCCTGACGCTCGCCGAAGTGCGCAATCCCCATACGCTGACGTCGATCGGCCAATATCTGATCGCCTGCCAGAACATCGTGTCCGCCGGCGCCCAGTTCAGCGATGCGTTCGCGATCGGGTCGCGCCTCCACCTGTCGGCCTACGGCATGTACGGCTATGCGCTGATGTGCTCGCCGACGATGCGCGACTTCTTCGATTTCGCGGTGCGGTATCAGCCGCTCGCCACCCCCACCGTGCGCCTCGGCTGGCGGATCGAGGGGGAGTTCGCGATCTGGCAGTTTCACGAAATCTATCGCGACGTGATGAGCAGCGACGTGCGCACCTTCCTCGTCCGCCAGCAGATGAAGATGACGTACACGCACATCCACGACACGGCGGGATCGGACAATCTGCCGGTCCGCGCGCTGTTCGCGCTCGCCGAAGACGCCCATTCGGCGGAGGACGAGCGCGAATTGTCCTGCCCCTGCCTGTACGCGCAGGAGGCGAACGAGCTTCACTATCCGATCGGCATCCTCGAGCAGACGCCGGAACTGGGCAATCGCCTCACGAGGACGATGCTCGAGGAAACATGCGACCGGCTGATCGGGCAGTCGCGGATGTCGTCGGGCCTGTCGGGCGAGGTCTATCAACTGCTGCTGCTCACCCCGAACCACTTTCCGTCGATGACGGCGATCGCGGACCAGCTCGGCCTGCAGGAGCGCACGCTTCGCCGCCGCCTCGCGGCCGAGGACACCAGCTATGGCGAGATCGTCGACGACGTGCGCCGCAAGCTGGCCATCGAATATCTGCAGACGACCCGCATGAGCGTCGACGACGTGGCCTGGAAAGTGGGTTTCAGCGACAGCGCGAACCTGCGCCGCGCGATCCGCCGATGGACCGGCAAGACCATCGGCGAAATCCGTGCGGGGTGATGCGGGGGCACCGACCGCCTCCATTCAGGATGAATTCGGACCGCGCGCAGAACCGGCTGCCCCCAGTCGGTTCCCAGCCCAGAGGGGAATTTCGACCCTAAGGCTTGACCCTGTAGCCGCTACAGGGCGCATAAAGGCGCGAATCGACCAAGGGAGATTTCGTGGACACGATCGATCGGAAGCAGGCGAGGAAGCTGATCGCGGGCGAGCTTGATCGCTATCGCGCGGCGCGCACCGCCGGTGATGGCCGTTCCGCCTGGATCGCGCTCGAACGTGCGCATGTCGTCGCGCAGTCCTTTTTCGCGCTTCACCTCGCTTCGCACTGGCGCATGCTCGGCTACGCGCTCGCGCTAGGCGATGGACGCGAGGCCGCCGGGCAGTTGTTCCGTCTCGCGCTCGTGCCGCTCGGCTCGCTCACGGGGCGCCTGCCGGTCGGCAATACGGGCCGGGCCCGGATCAGCGCCTTCAAGCCGATGCCGATCCCATCCGACCTCGAAGCGCTGATTTCGCAGCGCGACAAAATGGCTTCGGGCCGATAAGGGAAGCAGTCATGCCGGGTGCGATGATGCGACTGCTGATGATTATCGGGGTGCTGCTTTGCAGCATGCATCTGGCCGAACCCGCGTCGGCGCATGCCACTGCCGATGAAGCCGCCTTCCATCTTTCGGCCGATGACGGCGACCGGGACAGTCAGGAGCCGGCATCGAAGCTGATGCATGGCGGCCACCATCATTGTCCCGTCGCGCCCGACTTGCGGCCTGCATCCGATACCCCATGGACGTTCGCGCGCGCGCCGCTGTTCGCGTCTGGCGTCACGCAGCTTCCCTCGCGCACCCTGCCCCCCCTTCTCGATCCACCTCTCGCGATCTGAGCGCGCTCGCCGCGTCGTGCGGCGATCCCCCGGATCAATTGAGGATGGATCTTATGTTCAGGTTCGTTGCTGCCCTGGTGGCAGCCACATCGTGCGTCGCAATCGCGCATGCACAGCAGGCCGGCGTCGTGAGCCGGCCAATATCGGAGCCGTTGCTGACGCTCGACGATGCCATCGCGCTCGCGACCGGCAGCGCTCCGGCAGCGGAAGCCGCGACGGCGGAGGTCGATTCGGCCGAGGCCGGACGCCGGGTTGCAGGCCTCAGGCCCAATCCCGCGCTGCTGGTCGAAGTCGAGAATTTCGTCGGCACGGGCCCCTATAGCGGGGTCAACGGCGCCGACGTCACCGCCAGTCTCGCCATTCCGCTCGAACTCGGCGGCAAGCGACGAGCACGGATCGCAGTGGCCGATGCCGAGGCACGCCGCGCGCTCCTCGCCCGGACGATCGTACAGGCCGATATCAGGTTGCAGGTCACCGAACTCTATATTCAGGCCGCGGCTGCCAGAATCCGGTTCGCGATCGCCGAGGACCAGTTCCGGATCGCCAGCGACACGGCGCGTGCCGCGACCGTTCGCGTGCAAGCGGGTCGCGCCTCGCCGCTCGAACAGGAACGCGCCGAAGTCGCGCGCCTCAACGCCGAAGTCGATGTCGACAGGACACGGCGTCTCGCGGACGCTGCGCGCGCCAATCTCGCGCGGCGGGTCGGACGTCCGATCACCGGGCCACTCGACGTCAGCATTCTCGGCGGGCCGACAAGCGGAACGGTGGGTCCGCCGCGCCCCGCTTCCTCGGCTGGCAGCCTCGCGCTCGCCGCGGCCGAAGCCGAACTCGCGACAGCGGACGCAGGCGTGCAACTCGCAAGATCGCAGCGCGCGCCTGACCTGACGGTCGGGCCGGGGGTCCGCCGGATCGAGGCGACCAGCGACGTCGCGGCGGTCTTCAGCATCTCGATGCCGCTGCCGCTGTTCAACAACGGGCGCGCCGCGGTCGAAGCGGCCAACGCCAGACGGCGCCGTGCCGATGCGCAGCGCCGCATGACCGCGCTCGACGTCGAGCAGCAGATCAGCGACGCCGAGGTCGAAGTGCACAATGCGGCGGCCGCGGCGCGGGTTGCCAGCGGCCCGGCGCTCTCGGCGGCGATGGAGGCCGCGCGGATAGCGCGCATCGGATACCGCGAGGGCAAGTTCGGACAGCTCGAATTGCTCGATGCCGAACGGACGCTGATCGAAACGAGATCGGCTTCGATCGAAGCGCTCGCCTCCTATCAACTTGCCAGGGCCCGGTTGGAGCGCCTCACCGCTCCCGCGCCCATCGAAGGGAATTGATTCCATGAATATCTTCATCAATCGAAAGCTGCTCTCCGCCGCGCTGGTGCCACTTTTGCTCTCAGCGTGCAGCGGCAGCGAGAACGCCAAGCCCGCCGATGAACATGGCGAGACAGAAGGCGGCCACGCCGAGGAAGGCCATATCGCGCTCACCGCAGAGCAGATCCGGGTCGCAGGCATTACGCTCGGCCGACCGGCCGTCGGCAGCGCAGGCGCGCTCCAGCTTCCCGCGACGATCGAAGGCGATCCGCAGGGAACGCAGGCGGTATCGGCGGCGATCGGCGGGCGCGTCGTCGCGCTCAATCGCCATCTCGGCCAGAGCGTCGGCCGCGGGCAGACGCTCGCGATCATCGAGAGCCGCGAGGCGGCACAGTTGCAGGGCGAGGTGCAGGCGACGAAAGCCCGGCTTGCGCTCGCCGACTCCAACCTCGCGCGCGAGGAGCGGCTGTTCGCGCAGCGCGTCTCGCCGGAACAGGACGTCATCGCGGCACGCACGGCGGCGACCGAAGCGCGCATCGCCTATCGGCTCGCGCAGCAACAGGTGGCGGCGGCCGGCGGCGGCGGCGGCCAGCTCAAGTGCTCGGCCAGACGGTCGCGGCGGACGCCGAACTCTACCGCATCGCCGATCTGTCGAGCGTGTCGCTCGCGCTGAACCTGCAACCCGCCGACGCCGGGCGCATCCGTCCTGGTGCGATTGTCACGGTCAGCGCGCCCGGGAGGCAGGCCAGCGGCAAGATCGGCTTCGTCTCGCCCGCGCTCGATCCGGCGACCCGGCTCGTGCCCGCCATCGCGATCCTCGACAACCGGGCCGGGCAATGGCGTGTCGGCGAAGCGGTCACCGCTTCGATCGCGCTCGCGGGCGATGGCGGCGATACGTCGATCAGCGTTCCCTCCACCGCGATCCAGACAGTCGAGGGCAAGAGCGTCGTTTTCGTCCGCACCAAGGAAGGATTCAGGGCGGTTCCGGTCGTTCCCGGCGACCGTGCCGGCCCGAATGTCATCGTGCGATCCGGCCTCAGGGGCAGCGAAGAGATCGCGATCACCAACAGCTTCGCGCTCAAGGCCGAGATCGGCAAGGGCGAAGCAGGGCATGAGGACTGAGCCATGATCGCCCGCACCGTCACCTGGGCGGTCGACAATCGCTGGCTTGTCGTCCTGCTCACCGCCATTTCCGCTGTCATCGGCGCCTTCGCGCTCTCACGCCTGCCGATCGACGCGGTTCCCGACATCACCAACAATCAGATCCAGATCAATGTCCGCGCGCCTGCGCTCTCGCCCGAACTGATCGAAAAGCAGGTCGCTTTCCCGATCGAGACCGCGCTCGCGGGGATTCCCGGCCTCGAATATACCCGCTCGCTGAGCCGCAACGGATTTGCGCAGGTAACGGCCGTCTTTACCGACAGGACCGATATCTATTTCGCGCGGCAACAGGTCGGCGAACGGTTGAACGAAGCCGCCGAGACGATGCCGGACGGCGTCCGCCCCGAAATGGGGCCGATCGCGACCGGGCTCGGCGAGGTCTATATGTGGACGGTGCGGCTTGCGCATCGCAAGGACGACGTTCACAAACCCGGCGAACCCGGCCTTCAGCCCGACGGCAGTTATATGACGCCCGAGGGCGAGCGGCTCGTCACCGAAGCCGACAAGGCGACCTATCTGCGTACCGCGCAGGACTGGATCGTTACCCCGCTTCTGCGCACCGTTCCCGGAGTTGCCGGGATCGATGCAATCGGCGGTTATTCGAAGCAATATATGGTCGTCCCCGACGTGCAGCGGCTCGCCGCGCTCGGCCTCGGCCTCGCCGACCTCGCCGAAGCGCTCGAGCGCAACAATACCGCCGTCGGCGGCGGCGTAGTCGAGCGCAACGGCGAAGGGCTCGCGGTCCGCTCTGATGCGCTCATCCGCAACGCCGCCGAGCTTTCGCGCACCGTCGTCGCGACGCGGGCGGGGGTTCCGATCACGCTCGATCAGGTTGCGAGCGTCCGCACCGGGCAGGCCGTCCGGATGGGCTCGGCGTCCGAAGCGGGCACGGAGGTCGTCGTCGGCACCGCGATCATGCGGATCGGCGAGAACAGCCGCACGGTCGCGACGGCGGTCGCCGACCGGCTCGCGGGCATCAACGCCTCGCTCCCACCCGATGTCATCGTCGAGCCGGTGCTGGACCGCACCAAGCTCGTCAATGCGACGATCTGGACGGTCGGCAAGAACCTGACCGAAGGCGCATTGCTCGTCATCGTCGTCCTGTTCCTGCTGCTCGGCAATTTCCGGGCGGCGCTGATCGCCGCGCTCGTCATTCCGGTGACGATGCTGCTGACCAGCTTCGGCATGCTGCAGGCGGGCGTTTCGGCGAACCTGATGAGCCTCGGCGCGCTCGACTTCGGCCTGATCGTCGACGGCGCGGTGATCATCGTCGAAAATGCGCTGCGGCGCATGGCCGACCTCCAGCACCGGCACGGCCGCATCCTGACGATCGAGGAGCGGCTGGCGACCGTTGCCGCGGCAGCGCGAGAGATGGTGCGGCCATCGGTCTATGGCCAGGCCATCATCATCCTCGTCTACGTGCCGCTGCTGACGCTGAGCGGGGTCGAGGGCAAGACCTTCATCCCGATGGCGCTGACCGTCATCATCGCGCTCGGATTCGCCTTCATCCTCTCGCTCACCTTCGTGCCCGCCGCGATCGCGATCTGGCTTTCGAAGCGGGTCGAGGAGAAGGAGGGGCGGATCATGACCTGGCTCAAGCAGCGGTACGAACCCGGCCTCGACCGGGCGATGGCCAAACCGAAGCTGACCATCGGCGCCGGAATCGGCGGGTTCGTTGTCGCGATCATCGCTTTCCTCTCGCTCGGGCAGGTGTTTCTGCCGCAGCTCGACGAAGGCGATCTGATGATTCAGGCCTTCCGCGTTCCCTCGACCTCGGTCGAGCAGAGCCAGGCGATGCAGCTGCCGATCGAGCGCATGCTGTCGAAACAGCCCGAGGTCGCGATCGTGTTTTCGAAGACCGGCACCGCAGACCTCGCGTCCGATCCGATGCCGCCCAACGCCACCGACAATTTCGTCATCCTGAAACCGCGGAAGGAATGGCCCGACCCGAACCTCGCCAAGGCCGATCTCGTCGAGCGGCTGGAGAAGGAACTGAACAAGTTTCCGGGCAATGCCTATGAAATCACGCAACCGATCCAGATGCGCTTCAACGAACTCATCGCCGGGGTGCGCGGCGACGTGGCGGTCAAGATATTCGGCGACGATTTCGACGCAATGAATGCGACCGCGCGGGAAATCGCCGCGATCCTGCGCACGACGGAAGGAGCCACCGATGTGCGCGTCGAGGAAACCGAGGGCCTTTCGATGCTCGACATCCGCGCCAACCGCGACGCGATGGCGCGGCTCGGCGTCACCGCGCAGGACGTGCACGATGTCGTGACCGCGACGATCGGCGGACGTCAGGCCGGCACGATCTTCGAGGGCGACCGCCGCTTCCCGGTCGTCGTGCGCCTTGCGGATACGCAGCGTTCGGACTTGTCGGTGCTTGAACAGATACAGGTTCCGGTCGCTGGCGGCGCCTTCGTCCCGCTCGCCAGCGTCGCCGATATCGCGATCGTCGACGGGCCGAACCAGATCAGCCGCGAAAACGGCAAGCGCCGCGTCGTGGTGCAGGCCAATGTCCGCGGGCGCGCGATCTCGGACGTCGTGGCCGATGCAAAAGCGGCGATCTCCAAGGATGTTCGCCTGCCGGCCGGCAGTTATCTCGAATGGGGTGGTCAGTTCGAGAATCTGGCTTCGGCGCGTGACCGGCTCCAACTCGTCATTCCGGCGTGCTTCGTGCTGATCCTGTTGCTGCTCTATGGCGCGCTTCGTTCGCCGCGCGACGCGGCGATCGTGTTCACGGGGATTCCGCTGGCGCTGATCGGCGGCGTGCTGGCGCTGTTCCTGCGCGGGATGGACTTCTCGATTTCGGCAGCCGTTGGTTTCATCGCGCTGTCCGGGATCGCCGTCCTCAATGGTCTCGTGATGGTGTCCTCGATCCAGGATCTGATGCGCAGCGGCGTCGCGCGCGCCGAAGCCGCGCGCCTGGGGGCGCTGCAACGCCTGCGGCCGGTCGTGATGACCGCGCTCGTCGCCAGCCTCGGTTTCGTGCCGATGGCGCTTGCGACGGGCGCGGGCGCCGAAGTCCAGAAACCACTCGCTACCGTGGTGATCGGCGGGCTGATCTCGGCGACCCTGCTCACCCTTTTCGTGCTTCCGACCCTCTATGCGCGTTATGGGGGAGAGCGGGCGAAGACAGAGGAAAGGATCGAAGATGGCGCATTCGCATAGCCATGACGAAGGCGATCACGCCGGGCACGATCATGCGGCCGGGGCCAACGCCCGCAGCCTGACGATCGCGCTGGCGCTGACCGGCACCTTCCTGATCGCCGAACTGGCGGGGGCGTGGCTGTTCAACAGCCTCGCCCTTCTGTCCGATGCCGCACATATGTTCACCGATGCGGCAGCGCTCGCGATCGCGCTTGCGGCGATCCGTATCGGGCGACGGCCCGCCGACGACAGGCGCACCTATGGCTACCGCCGCTTCGAAATCCTTGCCGCGGCGTTCAACGCGCTGCTCCTCTTCGCGGTCGCCGCCTATGTACTCTATGAAGGGATCAGGAGGTTCGTCGAACCGCAGGAGGTGCAGTCGCTCGGCATGCTCGCGGTCGCCGTGGCCGGGCTCGTCATCAACCTCATCGCGATGCGCGTGCTCGCAGGCGGGAAGGACGAAAGCCTCAACGTCAAGGGCGCCTATCTGGAGGTGTGGGCGGACATGCTCGGCTCGCTCGGCGTGATCGCCGCCGCGGCGCTGATCTATTTTACCGGCTGGAGCTGGGTCGACCCGATCGTCGCGATCGCGATCGGCCTGTGGGTGCTGCCGCGGACCTGGATATTGCTGCGCGACACGACGAACATCCTGCTGCAAGGCGTGCCGCGCGGCGTCGATCTTGGATCGGTTCGGACGAGCATGGCCAAGGTCGCCGGGGTAATGGAGGTGCACGACCTCCATCTCTGGTCGATTGCGGGAAGCGACATGAGCCTGACGGCGCATGCTGTCTTTCAGCCCGGCGGTGATCCCGAAGCCGTGCGGCGAGCGATATCCGAGATGCTCCATGACGAGTTCGGTATTTCGCATGCAACCATCCAGATGGAATCCGATGCCGAGCAGTGCCTGGAACCCGTGCATCCTTAATGAAAACAGACGCCGTTATGCGGACGATACCGTAACGCGCGCGCTGCCTCGAGCTTTGGCTTGCTCCGCCCACGGCGCGAAACCGCTTGCATGCCATCAAGCAGGCACCTAATGGCTGCTATTGATAATCCTTTTCAATATCGCGAATAGAGCGTTCCGTGCAGCGATCGACCGTCCGGACCTGGTTTCTCATCCATAAGTGGACGAGCATCGTCTGCACGGCTTTCCTGCTGATGCTGTGCGCGACCGGCCTGCCGCTGATCTTCCACGACGAAATCGACGCGCTGACCGAAGGCCCCCCGGCTTATGGCATGCCCGGCGTCGGCTCGTCGCGCGAAGCGCCGGGCCTCAGGCCACTCGACGAAATGCTGGCGAAAGCGCTCGCCGCCCGGCCGGGCGAAGTCCCGGTCTTCATGGCGTTCGACAACGATCAGCCGTCGCTGACGATCACCACCGCGCCGCGCCCCGACTCCCCTGCCCAGGATATGACGATCCAGCTCTTCGATCGCTCGACCGGCGAGCGGACGGGCGCGGTCGACGAGGACGGGGTGATGCACTTCCTGCTCCAGCTCCATACCGACATGTTCCTCGGTCTGCCCGGGATGCTGTTCCTCGGATTCATGGGGCTGCTGTTCGTGGTCGCGATCGTCTCCGGCGTCGTGCTCTATGCGCCCTTCATGAAGAAGCTCGACTTCGGGACGCTACGCACGTCGCGCAGCGCCCGCGTCAAATGGCTCGACTATCACAACCTCCTCGGCATCGTCGCGCTCGCGTGGATGAGTGTCGTCGGCGCAACCGGGGTGATCAACGCGCTCGCGACCCCGATCTTCCAATATTGGCAGACAACCGAGCTCGCCGAGATGACCAAGGCCTATGACGGCAAGGGCGCGGTGCCGCCATCGCGTTACGGCTCGATCGACAAGGCAATGGCCGCGGCGCGCAAGGCGATCCCCGGCAACAATCCGCAGTTCATCGCCTTCCCCGGCGGCAATTTCAGCAGTCGGCACCATTATGCCGTCTTCTTCCAGGGCGATACGCCGCTGACCGAACGCCTGCTCACCTCGGCGCTGATCGACGCCGAGACCGGGGAGTTCACCGACGCACGGCCGATGCCCTGGTACACCAAGGCGCTCGCGCTGTCGCAGCCGCTCCATTTTGGCGATTATGGCGGGCTGCCGCTCAAGATCCTGTGGGCGATCCTCACCCTCTTCACGATGATCGTCCTCGGTTCGGGCCTCTATCTCTGGCTCGGAAAACGCCGCAGCGGCACCGACGCGCTCGTTCGCGAGGTCGAGAGCGGCGGCGCGCTGGTGCCTGCCGAATGAGGAAGAAACATGGCCTCGCCGCGATCTTCGCAATCCCGCTTCTCGTTGCGCTCGTCAGCATCGCGGGCCTCGTCGTCGCGCTGACCGGCGACGGGCTTCGCGACGCCGCTTCCTGGGCCGCACTCGCCATACCCGTTTTCGCCGTCGGCTGGGCCATGACGTTCCGCCGCACCTGACATCCGACCCGCGGCGTGAAGCCGCATCAAAAAGGGGAATAACATGTCCAGTCTCTCCCTCCGCGGCATGATCGGCCTGACCGCCGGGGCATCGATGCTCGCGATCACGGCGCCTGCCATCGCGCAGGACGCGGTCGGCGGCGACGACATCGTCGTCACCGCGCAGCGCAACAACCAGACGAAGGTCACCGCCGGCGGCAATGTCGGCGTGTTCGGCACCAAGGCCGCCGAGGATATTCCGTTCAACATCCGCAGCTACAACGAGGCGCTGATTCTCAACCAGCAGCCAGACTCGCTGGGCGAAGTGCTGGAAAACGACCCGACAATCCGCACCGCACTGGGCTTCGGCATCGCCGGCGAGGTCTTCGTCATCCGCGGCTTCGACCTGTCGTCGGACGACGTCGGCTTCGATGGCCTCTACGGCATCACGCCGCGCCAGCTCGTCGCGCCCGAACTATTCTCGTCGGTCGAGGTCATCAACGGCGCGAGCGCCTTCCTGAACGGCGCCGCGCCGGGCGGCAGCGGAATCGGCGGCAGCGTCAACCTGATCGCGAAAAAGGCCGAACGCGACATGGCGCGCGCGACGCTCGGCTATACTTCCGACGCGCACCTGTCGGGCGCGGTCGATGTGGCGCGCCGCTTCGGCGCGGGCGACGAATGGGGTTTTCGCATCAATGCCTCGGCGCGCCGCGGCGACATTGCGGTCAACGATGAGTTTCATTCGAGCTATGTCCTGGGCGCGACGCTCGATTACGACAGCGGCCCGCTGCGCGCCGCCTTGAATCTCAACTATCAGCGGCTGAACCAGACATATTGGCGCGGGCAGGTCAGCATCGGCGCGGCCATCCCGCGCGTGCCCGATGCCGACACCAATTATTCGCAGCCGTGGAGCCAGATCCTGACCAAGGACTTCTTCGGCACCTTCAGCCTCGAATATGACCTGTCCGACGCGGCGATGCTCTATGCCAAGGTCGGCGCACGCGACGGCCGCGAGGACCAGACCACCGCCGGCATCACCGTCACCGATCCGGTGACCGGCGCCGCCACCGGCCTTGGCTCCTATGTGCCGCGCGAAGACAACAACGAAGCAGCCACCGCGGGAATCCGGATCAAGCTGGCCGGCGGCGGCGTCAGCCACGAGATCAACGCCGGCGTCGCGGTGAACTGGCAGGTCAACCGCAACGCCTATGATTTCGACCTCGTCGGCTATGCCACCAACCTTTACGATCCCGTCGTCGCGCCGCGACCGGCGCCCAACCAGTTCGTCGGCGGCGATCTCGACAATGTGTTTCCGATCGCCCGCAGCCGCCTGTCGAGCGTCTTCGTCTCGAACACGCTCGGCCTCTGGGACGACCGCATCCTGATCACCGGCGGCCTGCGCCTGCAGGAGATCAAGACGAAGGGCTATGCGTATAACGACAGCACCATCTTCGATCCGGTATCTTTCAATGCAGGCGACCAAACCAGCGGCTACAAGGAATCGGCCGTAACCCCGGTCCTCGGCCTCGTCGTCAAGCCGGTGCCCGGCGTATCCCTCTACGCCAACCGGATCGAGGGGCTGGTGGCAGGTTCGAGCGCGCCGCCGACCTATGACGACGATGGCCTGCCAGGCACGGCCCCCCTGCCCGTCGTCAACGGCGGCGCGGCGCTGCCGCCGGTCAGATCGAAACAATATGAGGTCGGCGGCAAGCTGAACTTCGGCCGCTTCAATGCCGGTCTCGCGCTGTTCCAGATCGACAAGCCCAACAGCTTCGTCGATCCCGCCACGCTGATCTATGGCAATTACGGCACCCAGCGGAACCGCGGCATCGAGATCACGCTCGACGGCGAGCCGGTCGACGGTCTGCGGATCATCTCGGGCCTGACCTTCAACGACGCCAAGCTGCGCCGGACCGAGGGTGGGCTGAACGAGGGCAATGACGCGGTCGGCGTGCCGGACGTGCTGGCGAATGCCAACGTCGAATGGGATTTGCCCTTCCTGCCCGCGCTGACGCTGGTCGGCCGCGTCGTTTATACCGGCAAACAGGCGGCCGATGCGGCCAACACGCTCGAACTGAACGACTGGACCCGCTTCGACCTCGGCGCGCGTTATGTCGCGCTGGTCGGCGACACCCCGCTGACCTTGCGCTTCAACGTCGATAATGTCGCGAACAAGCGCTACTGGGCTTCTGCCTACAACGCCTTCAGCGCCTTCGGCTCGCGGCTGCTGCAGGGTGGCCCGCGCACCTTCAAGGCGTCGGCCTCGATCGAATTCTAGGAAGCATCCGTCCGCCCGGGCGCCGTAGCGCATGCAAGTGAAGAGCCGGGCTGGCGGAGCCTTTCGTTCGCCAGGCTGCTGACTGGCGCCCTTTGGCGAGAATTCGTGGAAAGCTGACGCGCCGCGAGCTTATGTCACTGCGGTAGGAGGACAAGGCAGGCACCGCCTGCGCTCGCGATCATCTATTGAGGACAAGATCCCCCCATTCCATTCGTTCGGCTCGCGGAATCTGGGTGGTTGGGCAATATGTGTGCGTGACATGTTCGCCGTCATCATATTCGACGGTGAAACTGGTGCGGCTCCTGACCGCCATTACCTGACTGTCCGTGTAGGATTTTCCGCTGGGATCGACCGCGCGATAGCTTCGTTCGTAGCGACCGTGACCCAAATTCCTGAAGCCAAGGGTTTCCGTACCGCCATCGGCGGCGCTCTGGCGCTTCTCGTCGATATACATCAACGTCAGATAGGGGTCTGCGACCGCCGCCGCGCAGCTCGTTTGGATGGCGTAATATCCCTTCTCCATCGGAGGAAATTCAATGGAACCCTGGATATGCGACGCGGTGCTCGCCTGTCCGGTTGCGGCGCCGGCCAGTTGCGGCCGCTCGGCGCGGATCGTCGCCTGCATCTGAGGAGAAAGCTGCGCGAAGGCGCACTTCCGATAGGCCTCTTCCAAGATCATCTCGCCGCCCGAGGCACCGCCCTGACTGACCTGGATGCTCGCAAACCGACCATTGCCTTCCGCTTTTATCCCCAGAATATCCTCGTCGCTATCTGCATTCTCCGCATTCCAGACGAGCGTGTAGCCACGATAATAATCGTAGAAATCGCTGTCGCGTGACGGGGCTCCGACACGGTGGATAGGATTGACCTCCGAATATGCGCCAGCGCCGTTCGCGCCCGGCTCGGCCTGTTTGACATATCCGTAATTCGCGCCATCGTAGAAGAAGACCAGCGATGCGCGCGCGCAGCTTCCTCCCTCGACATTGCCGTAGATGCCCTGCTCGATCGGCAATGCCCCAGCCGCGACGGCTGGAGCCCCTGTCGCATTGGCGGCGGATTGTGTCGCCAGGGTCGCTGCATTTGCGCTGTCGTGTGCAGGGGATTGCGCCCCGCACGCCGCCACGGCGACGACGGCCAGGCCAAAGATACCGGTTCTCGATATGCGGAAATGACACGAGGACATATAAGTCGCTCCATTTCTTGTCTGATCGTGAGTGAGGCTGGCTTTTCGAGGGGTTCCATTGGCATATCGGATGCTTGTCGCCGCTGATGCCTGCCGACGCCCCCCGAACCCTAGAAATCAGGGCATTTCACCAGCACAGAGATGGTGCCGTCGGGGCCTTTCGCCCGGATGCGACCGTTGCCCAATGGCTCCACCTCGAACACGGCCAGGTCCCCTTCGGATTTCCTGGTCGACCGGGCTTGCAGGATCAGCCGGTTGCCCATCAGCTTCCAGTCGCCCGCCGCCTCGTTCCCCACGACGAAGGTGCCATCTTCGCCGAGGATCATCGTCGACGCGGCTTCGCAGGATCTATTCTCCCGCGACCAGCTTCCGACCATCGCCTGGCGGAACAGCGGCGCAGCGCCCGAGGGCGGCGGCGGCAATGATGGCGACGGTGACGGCATCGGCGGGGTCTCGGCTGGATTGTCGGCGACGTCCGTTCCGCCCAGCCCGCCGAACAAGGCGCTGCCGGAAGACGCGCCTGCCGGCGTGCCTTCGCCTTCGGCCTCGCCCGTCATCGCCGGCTGGACATCCTGATCCGGGCTCGCTTCGGGGGCTGCGGGCGCGGCGACCGGTTCGGCTCGGTCCGAACCTCCCTCCAGCCAATACCAGCCCCCGCCCAGCAGCAAGGCACAGGCGGCCAGCACGAACAGGCTGGACCCGCCGCCTCCGCCCGTTTCGCCCCGCAATACTCCCTTATCCTCCACCCCCATTGCGGCGCCTCCCTGTCCGGACCGGCCGACGGACGCCGGCTTTCATCGGCGGCACGATGCAATGGAAAGGCGCCTCGGCGCACGTGACAAAATCTGTCAGGCGGCGCGGGTTCAGTTGGTGAAGATGCTGATCGCTCCGGCGCTGCCGCCGTCGGGCGCGATGGTATCGACGACGACGCTCTGCGGGCTGAGCGGACGCCAGCGACACAGAACGCGTCCGCGCGCGCGCTCCTCGTTACAGAGGATATTGCCGGCTTCGTCGCGAACGCGCAGGCGGAGCGGGGCCGGAAATTGCGTACGGGCATAGACGATCGCGGGCGCGCCGCCCTCGAAGCGGATGTTGACGGAGGCCGGATCGCCGGGCGGCCGGATCACTTTCTGCCGCCCCCCTTCGCGTCCGCGGTCGATACCCGGAAGCCTGGCCAGCCGGTCGAGCAGATCGTCGCGGCTGTCGCCCGCCTTCTCGACCGCTTGCCGCGCTTCGGCCAGCCGTCTTTCATAATCGATCGGGGCGACGCCGCCACCGGGCAGGAAAACCTGTCCTTTCGCCCAGCTCAGCATCTCGGCGGACGAGACCAGCGCTTCGGCGCGCTGCTGCGGATCGGACGTGGAATAGGCCTGTTCGCGCGCGACATCGGCCTTCGCCAGCCACTCGACGGCGCTGGGCGATGCCTCCTCCGCCCCCGCGAACCCGGTCGCGAGAGCCCCGGCGACCAGCCCGGCGAAGGCCATCGCGGATCGGCGCGAGGATCGGCGCCACTTCATTTCCTGACGGGATTCGTCAAATGCATCCATAGACGGATTAGCCTAGTATGAAACGATCCGGGGGGAAAGCGCAGCCTATGCATATCGCGATACTCGAAGATGAAAGCTACTGGATTGATCGCATTCGCCGGACACTCGACGCTGCCGGCTGGCAAGGCAGCTTCTTTCGTACCGGCGAGGACCTGCTCGCCGGCCTCGGCCGCGCCGCGTTCGATGCCGTGATCCTCGACATGCACATCGCGAATTCCCCGATGACGGGGGCGGACGTGCTGTCGCAGCTTCGCCGCCAGAAATCGCCCGAACCGATCCTGATGCTGACCCAGTTCGCCCGCCAGCACAGCGCCGCCGCCGCACTGGACGAAGGCGCGGACGACTATCTGGCCAAGCCCTTCGACGGCGACGAACTGTGCGCGCGGATTCGCGCGATCCGGCGGCGCATCGCGGTGGCCGACGCCGACATGGTTCACGCGGGGCCCCTGCACCTGAGCCGCCAGTTTCGGTGTGCGCACTGGTTCGACCGCCGGATCAACCTGAGGGGGCAAGGCTTCGACATCCTGCTGATGCTGGTCGAGGCGGACGGCGACATCGTCACGCAGGACGCGTTGTGGCAGCGGGTGTGGGCCAAATGGAGGAACCTCGACACCCAGGCCCAGCCGATCCAGGCGGGGGTATCGCGGCTGCGCAAGGACATAAGGGAAGTCACCGGTTTCGAGGTCGTGGCGACGGTGCCCGGGGTCGGTTACAGGCTGGCGCTCGGGTGATCGAGCAACTGTCCCGCTGGTCGTGGCGACGCGCCTTGCTGCTGTTGGCGCTGCTCGCGATCCTGCCGGGTGCCGCGGCGCTTTTCCTCCTCACCACCCGCGACCAGATGATGCGTAGCGCGGAAAACGAAGTGAACGCCGATGTCGCGGCGCTGACGCGGCTGACCGACGTCGACGGGGTCGTCACCGCGATCGAGGTGCTGGAAGACCGGGGCGCCCGCGGCGCCGCCGGCGGTTTGGCCTATTTGCTGGTCGATCCTGAAAATGGCGCCACGTTGGCCGGCAACATGGAGCATTGGCCCCGGAGCATCCCGCGCGTTCCCACCGAAAAGCCGATCGTCGCCGCCGGAGAGTCGCCGGTCCTGATCGGCCGGGTCATGCTGCTCGACGGTCACTTCCTGCTTTTCACCGGGCGCCGGATCGAGGGTTTCGCCGCGCTGCGCGATCGGACGATCCAGGTCGTCGGGGGCTTTACCGTCATCATTCTGGCGGGCGGGCTGATCTTCGCCTTCCTTTCGATCCGCACGGCCGAGAAGCGAATCGCGGCGATCGAAGCGACCCTCACGGCTTTCAGCCAGGGCCGCCGTTCCGTCCGGATCGAAGACCGGCGCCGCGACCCGCTGGGCCGGGTGTCGGCGCGCGTCAACGCCCTGCTCGACCTGCTGCGCGAGAAGCTGCGGCACCACGAACTGATCGCCGAACAGATCGCGCATGAATTGCGCGGACCGGTGGCAAAGGCGGCGACGGCGATTCAGGCACGGTCGGACGACCCGGCCCAGGCCTCTTTGCTGGCGCGCGGGACGATCGACGACCTTCTGCAGATGATCGACGGCGTCCTGTTCATTACCGGGATGCGCATTCGCGACCTGAAGGTCGAACGCGTCCCGCTGCACGAGGTCGCCTCCGAGATCGCCGAACTCTTCGGCGAGGTCGCCGAGAGCAAGGAGATCGAACTGGAGCGGAGCCTGCACCCCGCTTTCATCATGGGGGAACGGGCGCTGATCGAACGGCTCATGGCGAATCTGGTCGATAACGCCCTCAAATATTCACCGCCGGGAAGTTCGCTTCGCCTGCGCGTCCGCGCCGATGCCGACGGCGCGCTGTTGGAAATATCCGACAAGGGGCAAGGCCTCGCCAACTTCCCGGAAACGCCGGGGATGCTGCTTGCGCGGGGCCAGGCCACGCAGGATGTCGCGGGGACCGGCCTTGGCCTCGCGCTGGTGCTGCGTATCGCCGAACGCCACGATGCGCTGGTTCACTTCGCCGATCGCGAGGACGGCGGACTGACGGTTGCGGTGCGTTTCGCCCCAGAATCCGCGGGAACTCCGGGACCGCCGGCAACATAGGAAAGCGCCGCCCAATAACGGGGATGGCGCCAGCGGCCGGAGGGATCGTCGCGCAATGCGATCGCCGACTTGCGCAGCGCGTCGGCCAGGTCGATCCGCGGGTCCGCGCCGACCTGCGAAAAGAATTCGCGCATCTGGACATAGGCAGCGGCATCGTCGAGCGGCCAGTGACTCACCAGCAGGTTGCGCGCGCGCGCCAGGAAGAAGGCCCGGGCGAAGCTGCTGAGGGGGTCGGCGTCCCCCGGCATCGCGGTCGCCGTATCGCAGGCGGTCAGCACGACCAGCGGATGATCGAGGCGCAGGCTGCCGATGTCGGTCAGCGACAATAGCCCGTCGTTCGCCGCCGCCCCCGTTTCGGGGGCCAGTTGCAGCGCCGGCTCGACGACCGGGCCGGGAAGGCGCGTGCTGTGCGTCGCGAAAATGATGACGGCGGCCGATGCGACCTCCGGCGCCGTGGCCAGCCAGCCTTTCGTGGCCGCTTCGCCCTTGCGCACCGTCGCCGTCGCTCCGAATATGCGCGCCAGATCGTCGAGTTGGCGTTCCGCGCCGGCGAGCGGCGGCAACGACGGTTCCGCGGAGTCCACGGCACCGAGGGCCACGATGCCTCCCGCCGCCAGTCCCGGTCCGCTGCCGGCGACGATGCTCGCCACCGATGGCAGGCGCGTGATCCGAAAACGGTCGACGATCCAGTCGCCGTTCCAGCGCAACAGCGATAGCGGCAGATGAGCCAGCGGACCGGACTGAACCACGCGCAGGCTTCGGACTTCGGCGAGTTGTTCGCCGAAAGGACCGAACAGATCCTCTCCCAGCCTGTCGGCGGCATCACGGTCGAAGGCACGCAGCGTCGTTGCCCGCGCGTCCATTTGACCGCGCACGATTTCGCCCGATGCGGGCTGCAGCGACGCATTGAGCGAGGCGATCGCACCGCCGAACTGTTCCATCGACAAGCCCGCCCTGCGCCACCAGATACCGCGCGGCGTGACAAGCCACATATGGTTGGCGCGAACCGTCGGCAGCGTCAGGAGCAGCGCTTCATCGCGCTGCATGCCCTGCCGAAGCACGGGGACGTCCAGCGGAGTCGGCCGCAGCGCGACTTCATAGTCCGGATAGTCGACGCGGATCCGGTGGCTCAGCGCATCGAAGCGGAGGCGGGCCTCGGCGACGCTGGTGGCGGTATAGCGATGCTCCGTGCCGTCGGGGTTGTCGCGGAGCGCCCGGATCAGATGGCGCTCGTCCTTCACGATCTGCCGCGCGAGCAGGAAACGCTCGCGTTCGAGGCCCGCCAGCCTGTCGTCCCCCGCGCTGATGGTCGCCTGCACGAGATCGCGCGCGCGGATCGCGGCGCTGCGGTGCGCGCGCTGTGCCGCGGCGAAGCTGCGCAACGCGGCCTCGCCTTCGGTCATCTGCCCGGCATCGAGCATCGCCGCCACGACGTCGATCTCGGTCTCGGTCTCGGCGATGTTGCACAGACCCTTGCCCGGGCCCAGCCCGTCCGCCGAACCGAAGCTGTCGATCGTCTCGCGCGTCAGCGATTCCGCGGCGGCCTCTTCCAGCAATGTCAGCGCTTCGCGCAGCGTCGCGGGGTCGCGCGCCAGCAGCTTCGCAAGCCCGGCGCGCAGGTTCAGCGTCTGACAATGCGCGGCCGGAAGCAGCTTTTCATATCCGGGCAGGATGGTGCGATAGAGGGTGATCGCTTCGGCCCTCTTGTCGCGCTGGGCCAGAACGGACGCCAGCACCGCCTGGATGTCGAGGCGCAGAAGCGCATTTGCGGTGACGAACCCGGCGAGCGCTTGCCGCGCTTCGACCTCGGCCTCTTCCAATCGGTCGGCCGCCTGCAGCGTTTCGGCCATCGTCAGCCGGGTCTTGGCGATGAGCGCGGGATCGGCGCCCGATTCCCCGCTGCTCGCGTCGAGGATCGACAGCGCCTCGCGCAGCAGCGGGATCGCTTCGTCGGGCCGCGCCTCGCTCACCAGAAAATCGGCGTAGGCGACGAGCGTAAAGGGTTGCTCGCGCGCCGGCGCCAGTTCGCGGGCATAGCGCATGTTGTTGAGGAACAATTGCTCGGCCGCGCGGGGGCGCCCAAGCGTCGCAAGCGTCTTGGCAAGGCCCAGTTCGGCCCTGCGCGTGTCGCGGCTGTCGGGACCCAGCCGTTCGAGATAGATGGCATAGGATTCGCGCGACAGCGATTCCGCCTCGTCGAAGCGGTTGAGCTGACGCAGCACGATAGAGCGATTGAGGAGCGTCGTCGCGCGCACGGGATGCGTGGCGGGATAGAGGCGCGACTGAAGCTCGATGACCCGGGCGGAGAGCGCGGCGGATTCCTCCAGCCGGCCCTGATTGTCGAGATTGCGGGCCAGATTGTTGAACTGGGCGGCCAACAGCGGCGCGCTCTCCTCCCCTCCCTTTTCGGCTATGGCGATGGCCTGGCGATAGCGATCCTCCGCCTCCTTGTAGCGGCCCATATAATCCAGCAGCACCCCCTCGTTCCCCAGGCTGACGGCCAGGTCGGGGTGGTCGGACCCGAACAGCTTGCGCGTGATCGCGATATCCCGGGCGCGAAGCACCGCCGCCTCTTCATATCGGCCGCGGCGCAGGTACAGCGATGCCAGGAGGCCGGACGCCGACGCGATCGCTTCGCTGTCCGGCCCGTCCGTGGCTTCCGCGGCCGCGAGAAAAGCCAGGCCTTCCGCTTCGACCAGCACGTCGTCCTGCGCGTACAGGCCGCTGTCGAGCAGTTCGTTCCAAAGCTGGTAGCATGACCGGGGCGGCAGATCGGCACGCGCCCGGCACGCATCGAGTTCCGCCTTGGCGAGCCGCGTCGAGGTGCGAAAGTCGCCAGCCTCATAGGCGGCGGTATAGGTGGCGCTGGGCGCGACCGTCACCGCTTCCGCCTCCGCGGCGCCCGCCGGTGTCGCCCAGGCGATGCTCGCGATTCCCAGCAGCGCGGACAAGGCGGCGAAGGCCGACCCCGTGCATCCGCCCTTCGGCGATCCCCCGCATGCCGTCATTGCCACCCCTGCCCCGCTTTTACGCCAAGCCCCTTTGATGTGGGGGGCTTGCGCAAAAATCGAGTGATTTTTCGCACCAATCGCTTGCGATCTTTGCAACGGTAGCACCCGGATTTTCGTGGCTCAACTTGCCCTCGATGATGCCGCGCGAGTGGACATGCGAACGGCAGACGCTGTTGCGGGAAAAGCCGCAACGCCAGTCCCGGGACGATGAATCAGCGCGCGCCGTCATCCCCGGGCGATCGCCGCTAGCCTTCAAACCAATCGCGGACCCCCTTGGGCACTGTGTCGGTGGGGCAATGCGTATAAGTTTCCGGCTCGTCGAAGAGAGTCGACCCCGCTTCCGCGACAAAGCTGGATGCGCCGGTGACGCGAATTACGAAATTCGTGCTTGTCCCCTTGGTGTCATCGCCGTTGCCGTACGAACGGGCATGAACCCGGAAGCGGTTGTTCCCGAGCGATTCAAAGCTCCGTATCTCCGGCCCGCCATCGAACCACGTCAGCGCGCTTTCGTCGAAGTGAGCCAGGCTGCCCGGCCCATCGCTTGCAGCTTGCGCGCTGGCTGCCCGCGCACAGGTCGTGCCGACGGCGTAATAGCCTTTCGGGACGGGCGGAAAGCTCGCCGGTCGGGCCGCTGCTTGCGTGCCGACGGCGCAACCTTCCTTATCGACGAGTTTCCCCTTGTCGTCACGGCGCTCGATCACGTCCATTTGAGTGCCGTTCCAGCCCCACACCGCGGTTTCGATATAGCCGCAATTGCCGTTCCAGCCGCGCCGATATTCGACGACATCGCGCTTGCCCCGGCGCTTGACGTCCTCGGGACCGATATCGCCGTTAAATCCATAAGCGACCTGATAGCCTGCGGCGGTCGAGATGATGAAGTCGTAAGGCGGCCCCATTTTGCCATGATCCGCCTCCTCCGCGCACCCCCAATTCTGTGTGGTGACAACAAAATCGGGCCGTCCGTCGCCGTTGAATTCCGCGACGATGAAAGCGCCCTCGTTCGCGGCGGATTCCTGCTTGAGATCGACGGATTGGATCGGAGCAAAGCGCACGGCGCTGAAACGCACCCCCATGTCGCGGCACTCGCCGCGGGCATAGCCTTCCCATGCCGAAAGCGCGGCAGCGGGGAGCACGGAATTTGCCGCGACTGCGGTTGCGCCGCTTTCGGTTCCCGCGCTTTGCTCCGCCGCCTGTTGCCGGGTCGACACGCCTGCCGCCGCATCGGCACTGGATTCCGAGCCGCAACCGGCGATGGCAACCGCTATCACAGAAACCAGGGAAAAAACCGACAGGCGAGCGATACGGCCCCTGGCCGGTTCACGCCGCTTTTGCACGGGCCTTCTCCTGCTCGATCGCCTTGTTCATTTCGACTTGCACGCCATCGACGATGGCGTCGCGCACCGAATTGCTGTGAAGCTTCCTGGAGAAAAGATAGCCGCTGACGACCAAAACCCCGAACAACCAGAAGTACCCCCAATCGCTCCAATCACCAAAAATGGCTGCGATGACGAACGGCAGGAATATGCCCATCGCCAAACCCAGCCATTCATTGAAACGCTTGACCAGGGAATTGGCGGTCGCCCTGCAAATCGAAGTTCTACCGGTGTCATGAACGACGAGCCCAGTGGCGTAACCGCCATCATCGTTCTTCGGCATCGCGAATATTACCGACACGCGATGCCCGGCGCGAACCGCCACGCCGATATTGTCGAAGGTCGTGTCAAACTCCTTGCCGTCGTCCTGGCGCACAAACAGGTGCAGATGCTGTGTGGTGCTGGACGAGATATGCACCGGAGAATTGTTCTGGCCGCCCCCGCCATAGACGCGCGTCGTCGATGAATTTTGACCGTCGAGCACCGTTCCGCTTTTGGTAAAATAGGTAATCTCGTCCGCTGATTTCACCTTTGCAATCGCCATTTCCGTCTCCTTACGCACCCGCCGATCTGCCGATGCAGCGGCTGTGGAAGCCTCCCTCGAACTATTCCGCCGGTTGCAATCCGCCTTCGAGGGCCCGGCGCCGATTCAAGGAATTCCCAAAGCCGCACCGGCACATCTCGACAGGATGTTTGCGCCATCTCCCGCGACCGGATCGCTTACGCCGATCGGGAGACTGGAGCGACGAAGGGTCGTCAATCGCGCCTCCGCCACATCCCGACCGGCCCGCACGTCAGGCCCCCGCGAGCAGCGACCGCGCCGCCGCCAGCCGCACCGTCGTCGCCTTCTTCTCCCGTTCCTGCGTCGCCGCGAAGCTGCGCTGGGCCTTTACCGCCCGATCGATGCGCGCACGCCCGGGCGACGCCGCCGCGGGCTTCGCCGCAACCGCGACCGGCACCGCGCTGGCGCCGAGCAATCCGCCGTGGATATATCCGTTCATGCCCGATGCGGTGCGCACGAACATCCATCCGTCGCCCCCGTCGCCGAGCGCATCGACCGCCGCCCCGTTCGCGACCGTTTCGATGATCCTTCCGCCGGTCGAAGGAGCATCGCGAAGGCGAGCGCCGCTGGAGGCGCGGATATAGCGTGTTACGGCCGCAGCCTCGGCCGTTTCCACCGGAGCATCGTCGTCGATGCCATAATAGCGACTGGCCCAGCCATCCTGTTGGGCCAGCGTCGGATCGGCACCATCGGCGACCGCATTGGCCTGCGCAAAGGTCGTGATCGTCTGTCCCTGAATGCCCGAAGCCTTGGCGATCACCCGATCATCCTCGGCGATCCATTTCTCGATACTGGCCAGCCGCTTTTCGGCTTCCTTTCTCGACAGCGTCGCGGCACCGGCCTCTCTTTCCACCGTCTCGATCTGGGTCCTGCGGCATTGGCCCAATGCCTCCAGCTGCCCCGGAAGCGCGGAATATTGATTCATCACCGGGTCGAAATCCGCGTCGATCGCCGCGCGCAACTCATCCTTGTTGCGCTGATCCTGCGAAATCGAGCTCAGATAGCCCGCCGCCCCGCCGGCCGCCGCACCGGCCAGCACGGTGGGCAGAACGCTCGACTTGTTCTGCTTGCCCGAATTGCCCAGCACGCCGACCAGCGCGCCAAGCCCGGCGCCGATCAGCGCTCCGCCGGCGATCCGGTTCCCCTGAAAATTCTTGATGCGACTGAACGGCTGACGCGCTTCGAGGCAATTGTCGGTAAAGCGCGTCGATTTGGCGAAGGCCGGTGTCGGCGCCGCCGCGACCAGCGCGCCAAATGTCACGGCGCTTATCATATGCCGCCAAACCGCCCGGCGGCGAGAACGGGAAAGGATATGGCGTTCAGTTCCGGACGGCATCTTTCAACTCCTCGATCCACCGCTGATCGCGGGCCGCGTCGCGCGGCTGGCTGCGCTGATTGTCGATATGCCGGCGAATGGCCGGGACGTAGCGCGTCAGACGCTGCAGCCCCGCCCGGTCCAGTTCGGCGCTGATCGCGTCGAAGGCCGCGGCCGTCTGTTCGGCCTTTGCCGCGGCGAGCGCTTCGATCCCGCTGAAATAGAGGGCGTAGCTCGCGTCGCGCTCGCGCCGATGTTCGGGAAGCTGTGCGATCAGCGCATCGAAATCGCGACGCTCCTCGCTCGACAGCGCCGACGGGTCGGACCCGATACTCCCGGTCAGCGTCTCGACCTGATCGATGCGGGCGCCGCGCTCCGCGCCATAGGAGGCCGCGAGGAGGCAGGCGAGGATGGCCTTCTGGTAAAGCGCATCCGCCTCGCCGGCGCTGGCGGGCGCCGCCGGCGCGGCGTCGGTTCCCGCGGAGGCGACGGCGGCTTTCCGATCGTCCCCAAGCCCGGGGATGAGGATCAGCGTGCAATAGGCACCCCCTTCGTGGGGTGATCGGCGTGCAAAAAGGACCCCTTCATCCCGGGGATTTAGTCGGCCGACTGGTTTTGATC
>NZ_MEFH01000004.1:0-7226 GCF_001725095.1 Sphingopyxis sp. SCN 67-31
AGGGCGATGTCCGCATTTATTCGCTGACCGTCGATCCTGAGCGCGCAGCCGCCGTGCAGACCTGCATCGACACGGTCCCGCCCCCGACGAGCGAGCCCGACCCTTCGTGGCCGTCGGACAGCTGACAATTCCCATTATTTCCAGCCGATCGATCGCCGCAACGCGCCGCCACGTGCGGGAGGCCGTGCGCCAGGAGAATGTTATGACCAAGAGCCTTGCAGTATTTCCCTGCCCCGCCGGCACGCTTTCCCGCGGGATGGGCGGCAGCAGCCTCCGCGCGGTTGCCGCCGCGCTGCTTTGCGGCTCGCTGTTCGCGGCGCCGCAGATAGCCCATGCGGAAACATGCCTGCTCGACCGGAATGAAAATGGGACCGTCGAGCCAGCGGTCGATAATGACGGCGGCGCCACCGCCGACGACGGCAACGGCGACGACAGGCTGGCCTGCGGCGTTGGCGCCACGGCAACGGCCGGAAACACGACGGCATTGGGAACCCGCTCCAGCGCAACCGGCGTTCAATCGTCGGCAATCGGGCATGTCGCTGCGGCGTCGGGCTTCAATTCGCTCGCGGTCGGTTTTGGCGCGGATGCAGCGAGCGACTATGCCGTCGCAGTCGGTGCGACATCGCGCGCCGCCGGCACCTCCTCCACCGCCGTGGGTTCGGGCAGCATCGCCGTCCAGGATAAGGCGATCGCCGTCGGCACCTATGCCTATGCAAACGGGGCCCGCAGCATTGCGATGGGGAGCAGCGTCACCGACAATCTGGGCGAGCGCGGCGCAACGACCGCCGGCGACGACGCCATCGCGATCGGTACCGACGCGGACGCCAACGGAAATCGCGCAACCGCGGTCGGCGCCTTCAGTTCGGCGGCGGGCACCTCGGCACTCGCGGTGGGATCGGACAGCTTGGCAGGAGAAGATGCGGTTGCGCTGGGATCCGATGCCGCGGCGGCCGGAATTTCCAGCACGGCGGTAGGCAATGCGTCCGAAGCATCGCAGTTCGGCAGTTTCGCAGCGGGTTCGCAGGCCCGCGCCACCGGCACGCGATCGGTCGCAAACGGCTTCTACAGCGATGCCTCCGGCAACCGGTCGATCGCGGTTGGCGACGCGGCTTTCGCATCCGGCGTGGGCAGCATTGCCATTGGCGGCGACGGCCCCGATGCGAATGGCTTTGGACCGCAGCGCGACCTCGACTTCGACGGGCTGGTCGATGGCTATGGCGCCTATGTTGCTGGCGAATATGGGGTTGCGATCGGGGCGGATGCGCAGGCGGGCGATTTTGCCACGGCGAATGGCACCGGCGCACTGGCCAGCGGCGACAACAGCAGCGCCATCGGTTCTTATGCGACCGGCTCCGGCATGAACGCGACCAGCATCGGCGTACTCTCCAAGGCGACGAACACGAATGCGACCGCGACCGGCGCCTTCGCGAACGCAAGCGGCGAGCGCGCGGTCGCCAATGGCGCCCAGACACGCGCCGAAGGCGAAAGCAGCGTGGCGATCGGCTTCCAGGCAGGCGCCACCGACTTCGGGGCGATTGCGATCGGCGCCGAGGCGATCGCCGATGGGGAGCTTGCTATCACCCTCGGCGGCACGGCCCGCGGCGACGGAGCGATTGCATTGGGAGGCTATGCCGCGGCAGAGCAGGATGGCGCCACCGCGACCGGTGCCGGCGCCCGCGCCGCCGGCCTTAAAAGCAGTGCTTTCGGCAATATGGCACTGGCCGAAGGCGATTTCGCGACCGCGCTGGGTCAAGCCAGCCGGGCGGTCGCGACGGCAACCGCCGTCGGGAGCGGGGCGCAGGCCGATGGCGAAAGCTCGAGCGCGCTGGGAATCAGCGCGAGCGCGAGCGGCGCCACCAGCGTTGCCGTCGGCGCAAATGCGTCTGCCCAAGGCAGCAATGCCACCGCGACCGGCGGCTATGCACAAGCCTTCGGCGACGATTCCACCGCCACCGGCGCCGGCAGCTATGCGGGCGGCAATTTCTCGACGGCGACCGGCTCCCAAAGCCTGGCGCTTGGCGATTTCTCGGTAGCATTCGGTGGGCGCAGCAATGCGGCGGGGCTCAATTCCACCGCGCTGGGCGGCAATGCCGTGGCGAGCGGTGCCAATAGCGTCGCCCTCGGCAATGGATCGATCGCGGACCGCGACAATACGGTATCGGTCGGCGCTGCAGGCAATTTGCGCCAGATCGCTCAGGTCGCCGCCGGCACCGCCGCGACCGACGCTGTCAATCTTGGCCAGCTCGACGCCGTAGGCGCGGTGGCCGATTCGGCGCTGACGGCGGCGAGCGAGGCGGCAAGCGATGCCAGCGCGGCGCTTGCCGCCGCTTCGGGCGCGCAGGGCGATGCCAGTGCCGCACTGACAGCGGCAGCGGCAGCCGATGGCAAGGCCGACGCCGCGCTCGCCGCTTCGGCGACAGCGGTAGCGTCCGTTACCGCTCAGGGTGAGCGGATCGATGCCGTCGAGGAGGCCAATCTCGTTCAGGACGGCCGCATCCAGGCGCTCGAAACGCAAACCGCCTCCGCTGCCGGCGACGCGGCCGCCGCGCTCGATCGCGCCGATCAGGCGATCGCACGCAATGATGAGCAGGACTGGCGCCTGACCGGCGTGGAGGCCCTCACGGCGTCGAACGCCACCCGCCTCGACGGGGTCGAGGCGAGCGTAACCCAATTGTTCGGCGCCATTCCATCGCAGGCCCAAGGCGACAATGCCCTCGCGCTCGGGAGCGGCGCAATGGCAACGAGCGATGACGCCGTGGCGATCGGCACCGGTGCGACGGCAAAAGATGGCGCCGCGGTCGCTATCGGCCTTGGCAATCAGGCGAGCGGCGACGGGGCGGTCGCGATCGGCGATCCGAATATCGCGACCGGGCAAGGCGCAATAGCGATCGGCAAGGACAATGTCGCCACGGGCAATGCCGCGATCGCGTTCGGTGACACCAGCACAGCCAATGGCGTGTCGGCAATCGCCGCGGGGCTGCGTGCCAACGCTGCCGCGGACAATGCGATTGCGCTGGGCAATAGCGCGAGTGCGCTGGGCGCCAACGGGGTCGCGATCGGCAACGGTGCGCAATCGGTCCGTGACGATCAGGTGGCGATCGGCTCCGCTGCCAGCAGCTATACGCTCGCCGGGATCAATTCGGACGCCAGCCGCGCGGCGCAGCAAGGCGCGCTGCGCCTCGTGACCGCCGACGGCGCAGGCAATCTGGGCACGACGAGTTTCGACCTTGACCGGCTCAACGCGCTGCCCGGACAGGTCAGCGCTCTCTCCAGCCAGGTCAGCGCTTTCGACGCGCGGCTGGCGCAATTCGGTGCCGGCCTGGAACGGATTGAACGCAGCGCCAACGGCGGGATTGCTGCGGCGATGGCGATGGGCGGCACCGTCATCCCGTCCGACATGACGGTCGCCCTGTCGTTCAACCTGTCCACCTTCCGCGGCGAGCAGGGCTTTTCGGGCGTCGCGGTTGGCCGGATCAGCGAGCGGGTGTGGGTCTCGGGCGGGGTCGCCGGGTCCACCGTCAAGGGATCGACCGGGGGCCGTATCGGCATGACGTTCGGATGGTAGGCCCCAGCGGACTGGCAGGAGACCCGAAATGAGAAAAGACCTTGTGATCCTGATCGCAGCGATCGCCCTCGCGGGGTGCAGCGAAGCGCAAAAGGGGAGCGAGAACGGCTCCGCGGCACCCGCCGATGCGGCCGCCGACAATTCGGTACCGGTCGCCAACGGTCCGGGCGCCCTCGGCATCGCTACCGACGATCTGCCCGATTTCGTCGAGCTGCCAAAGAGCGCGCGAGTGACCACGAATATGCGGATGAACGATGGCGACAAGGCCGGCGGGACGCTGACCCTGGAAACCGCGGAGACGCCGGCTGCCCTGATCGCCTTCTACCGCGCCTCGATGGCCCGGCACGGCCTGAAGATCGGTCTGGAAAACACAGCGGACAAGATGGTGCAGCTGATGGGCGAAAGCGAAGACAAGGCGCGGACGCTTATGGTCACGGTTCTGACCGATGACGCGGGCGCCGCGACGCTGAACCTCGTCCATTCACGCGTGATATCCTGATTGATCGAGAGGACAGAATGATGAAACCTCATCTTGCTATTGCCGCTCTGCCCTTGTTGCTCGGCGGATGCGGCGGCGAAGCGCCGGCAGCGAAGACCGGCGGCGGCCCGACGGAGGTGGCAGCATCGGGCATCACCGAAATCGTCAAATCTGCCGCCAAGGGCAACCCGATCCCGCGAGACAATCTGCCCGATTTCGTTGAAACCTATGAAGGCGGGCGATACGGCACCTCCTTCTTCGGCAGCAACGAGAAGCGCAAGTCGGGAACGCTGCTTTATACAGTGGCGGCTGCGCCCGCAGACGTCGTCGGCTTTCATATGGCGTCGATGAAGAGACTTGGCTTCGAAGTCGCCGGGCCAAAGAAGCGCGTCGTGCGTGACCGTAACGAGACGGTGATTGAAGGGACGGCCGCCGACGGTCGGTCGCTTACGGTCGTGGTGATCGAACAATCCCCTGCGGAAGCAACCGTGCAGATGAATTATGTCGTTCCGCTCACCTGAGGCGGCGACCGTTCCGGGGCGCCGCGCGAAAGGCGCTGTGTCGCTTGCGGCAGGGCTCGCGCTCCTTTTCACGCCGCTGGCCGCCGTCGCGCAGGAAGAGGTCGGTCGCGAAGCGGTCGGCGCGTGGCATGGCAATTTCCAGCTCGATCGCGACGACCCGCGCATTCATACCCGCGGCGGGGCGGACATGCTGCGAATCCAGGTGATCCACTCGATGGGCACGCCGGTCGCAACGATCAGCTGGGTTGCGGGGCGCGGCATTTGCGAGGATCCGGCGGCCGAGCCGTGCGAATGGATCGGGGCTGGCGGTACGGTATCGGGCCGTGTGCTGCAAAAGGATCTTGTCTTTGCGCTTCCGCTGTCGGCCGACGCCGAAGATCCTCTGATCGTCATCCTCCGCCATGGCTCCGGCCCGCGAGCGGGGCACGGCCAGGCGATGAACAGCAAGGCCGACTTCGGGTTCGATTTTTCCTATTCCGGCGCGCCCGATACCCCGTGATTGCGGACTTCGGAATTGCCCTCAGCATCCCCTTTCCGGCGCGGTTTCCTTGCCGGCCAGCCACCCTATCGCTGTTGCCTTGCAGCGCAGCAGGAGACGCCTGATGTTTTCGAGCCGATCAACCATGCACGCCTTTTGGATCGCCATGGCCGGCTCGACCGCGTTGACCGGCCTTGCCGCCGCGCAGGTCAGCAAGGCTCCGCCTACGGAGCTTGAAATCTTCGGCGTCGATCTTACGACCGACAAGGAGATCGCCGTTCCCCCCGAGGTCAAGGCTAAGGCACGCGGAATTTTCGGCCTCCATCGCGATAAGTTCGGAAGCTCCCCGCACATCGACACCCGCCAGAACGGCAAGATCAACGCATTCTATGTCAAGCGCGCCAAGTCCACACCCGCAGCCGCCAGCGCAGGCGACAACCTGCCCTACAAGGGGCCTTTCCAGATTCCCCTGACCGCAAAATATGACCTGTGCGACGGCGGAGCAGCCAAGGGAGCGGAGAATTGGTGCAAGAGCGGGCAGTTCAGCTTCAGAATGTTCGCCGACGCCATATCAGCCTGGAATGCCGAACTGCTGATCTCGCACGAACTCATACATTTGCGGCAATATGAAAAGATACCTGGCACGAAAGCGGACGGGGCGCCGTTCTGGCTGGTCGAAGGGCAGGCCAACGGCATTGGCTACGGCTTGCTGGAACGCGAACCGGGCTTAAGCCGCAAGGCCATCGCGCTGAAGACCAAGGGGCTGAAAAACGCCAATTTCTCCTTTTTTCTTGGACTTCGCCGTTATGATGTCCCGCTGGATATCAATCGCGATACAAGCCTGTATCCGATCGATCATCCCGAATATTTCAGAGAGCTTCTCCGCGATGAGGACGGAAATCTCCATTCGGACGGATATCTCGATTATGCCGGCTATCAGACGGGTTCATTTTGGCGCCATGTCATGCGCGGCCGACCTGCGGGACTTCTTGCTTACAAAAAGATGCTCGATCGGCCTGGGCCGTCCGATCCGACAAATTCGCACGCCTGGATGAAATGGACCGATTCCGGGCTCAAGGCGGCAACTTACTCCAGGCGCGGGACGACGGTTCCCATCTGGCGCGGCGGCTTGCGGCAGGTCTTTTCGGAGATGGTCACCGAATTGGCCGACCTACCCGACATCGTCGTCAAAAGCCGCACCGACAAGCTTGCTGCACCCTATTTCGACGCATTGCTCTGGACACGCTCGTGCAAGAAGATCGACCTCACCCAGGCGACGGCCGCGTCGCTGAAGGTGACGGTCCACCCTTACGCAGCACAGTGCATGCGCGTCAAAATGCCGATCGAGAGCGCCACCGGCACCGATGCCGCAGCTCCCCCCACACCGTTCAGCGTGGCGGCATCCGGCCAGAGTGTTTGCGATGATCTCGAGCTTGGAACACGGGGACAATTGCTCACCCAGCCGAAATCCTTCAAGGCGAAAGCCGGAGCGAGCGGCACGAATTGCGCGCTGGTTTGGAACGCCGGTTTTGCACCGCTGCGACCCGACGATCCGAATGGCCTGCGCGGTTGGCAAACGGTGCTCCTGATCAATGCGCCGTCGGACCCGGATCGGCAAAAGACCCACGACGTGCTGCTCAATTTTGTCCGGCCCGTCGCCGCCAGCACATTAGCCGGAACCCGTAGCGTCGATGGCGCTGGAGAAAAGAAACGCAAGAAGCCCTTGCCGAAACTCAAGGGGACGCCGGAGATTCAGCAGGCCGATCCGCTCCTTGTCGACCCGACGCCCGATGCGACCTGCGATGCCGATCAAGCGGCGATCTTCGCCTGCGGAGATATCTTGACGCTGCCGATCGTCTCGGGTGACGCAAGCGAGATTGCCCGCGCCGGCGAAATATTGTCGGCGGGCATCGCCATGCAATATCCGCAGGGCGGGCTTGGCAATTACGGCATCAAAATCCTTGGCGAGCTATATCAGGAAGGCCAGCAGTTCGAGGCAAGGGCTGGCGCGCTTCAGGCGAGGGCTATCGGCGGCAATTTGAACGGCGCGACTATCTCAATTGCCATGAAACGACCTGATGAAGGGGTCGTCGGCCGCTTTCCAGCGCGGGTAGAAGTCGAACCCCTCGATCGGCGTCCCGGTGAGAATTCGGATCCGTTGACATCGCTGGCTACCGGTCGGAC
>NZ_MEFH01000005.1:0-6294 GCF_001725095.1 Sphingopyxis sp. SCN 67-31
GCTGACCGTCAGCTCGGTGCGGATCGCGCCCTTGATGCGCTCCAGCCCCTCGGGGCTCAGCACCCCGCTGTTCAGCAATTCCTCGCAAAGCTGGATCAACCCGACGGTCGTCGCATGAGCAAGCAGCCCGATGAAATCCAGCGCCCGGTGCCGCTCGCGTGCGGCGGCATCGCATCTGCCAATGGCATTCATTGGCCCATCTCCTCATCCCACTAAACTCGCCGTCGGGCGCGCCTCTGTCGGGCGTCGTCCTTTCGGGCCGGTCGATCATGCGCGCCGGACGCCGCCTCGGCAAGAGCCGATGTGGCGTCCAGCGCATCATTTCGGTCCGGTGTGTCATTTGGGGATGAGCGCGCCCGATGAAGCACCAGAGCAGCCAGCGAAGGATCGCCGTTTGGCGACCGGCTTTGGTCCCGGAAGGGCCGAAGACGTTCTGAGGCCGCGTCCGCTTCCTACCCTGTTGGAGACATCCAAGTGGCGGCCATGAGGCAAGCGCACAAATTCCATGACGGCATTTCCACCGTTTCTGTGCGTGCCGGCGCAGGGGGTTTGTGCCGCGCGACGCGCAGCTTCGATGCGGGCGGAATGGCCGGCATCCGCATATGTCTTTCAAAAAATGGCATCTTCGGGCGCGGGCGGTCGTGTCGTCGTCGGCGGCGGGTGATCGGCGCAACAAGTGTCGCTCGCGATATGGCCATTTTGGAATAGTGATGCGTGCATAATCTATTATATCGATATATTGTGGCGACCTATCCATACCCGGCGATCAACAAGGCCAGTGTCGACAGTGCCGCATTTGAAGGCAAAGGCGCATGGCTGCTCGGGAGGTAGAAAATGGGATCTAGGGGGAATCTGCGCTGGGCGCTTCTGGCAACCGCGGCGGCACAATTGACGCCGGCGACGGCATTTGCGCAATCGGCATCCGACGAGGCTGCGGCCGCAGCACCGGGCGACGAGATCGTGGTGACGGCGCGCAAGCGCGAGGAGAGCCTGCAGGATGTGCCGATCTCGGTTCAGGCGTTCAGCAGCGCGGCGCTCGAACGCGCCGGAATCAAGGATTTCTCCGAAGTCGCTTACCGCGTTCCGGGCCTGAAGCTCAGCGCCGAGCGCGCGGTCGATACCGAACTCTTCATTCGCGGCATCGGCTCCGATATTCAGGGCGCGGGCGCCGATGCGGCGGTCGGCATCTTCGTCGACGGCGCCTATCTGTCGCGCGGCACGGGATCGCTGCTCGACCTCTATGACCTTGAACGCGTCGAGGTGCTGAAGGGACCGCAGGCGTTGCGCTTCGGCAAGAGCGTCGTCGGCGGCCTGATCAACTATGTGACCAAGAAGCCCGGCGATACGTTCGAAGGACGGTTCGAGGCGACCTATGGCAATTACAACCGCCTCGACGTCGCCGGATCGGTGCGCGGGCCGGTGTCCGACACGTTGAGCCTGGGTCTTGTCGCCAGTTCGCGCAGCCATGACGGTTATGCGAAGAATCTGCGCGGCGGCGACGAGGAAGACCAGAATATGCAGTCGGTGCGTGCCCAGCTTCGCTGGCGACCGACGCCATCGCTCGACGTCAATCTGGCTGCCGACTACACCCGCCACCGCGACGGGGCGCGCTGGGTCGATATCCTCATTCCGGGCGACAGCGAGGAAGTGACCTATCTCGGCTATTATGCGCCGACGATCGACAGCCTGCCGGGCTTCGTGCTGCCGAACCGCAACGCGCCCTTCAAGAGCGCCGATCCGCGGTCGGGAAATCATAATTTCACGGGTTTCCAGAACAGCGACATGTACGGGGTCAGCGGTACGATCGACTGGCAGGCCGGCGGCGGGCTCAGCGTCACTTCGCAGACCGTCTATCGCGACAGCTCGCTGACGGCGCGCGAAGACGGGTCGGGGATGCTTTTCAACTTCCCGATCGATCCCGCGACCAATGCGCCCGACATCACCTCGGCGATGGTCGCCGGGCTCGACACTTATCTCGCCACCGTTCCAGACAGCTATTTCGACAGCGGCAAGGGCGAGGATGTGACGCAATTTTCGCAGGAACTGCGCCTGCGCTGGGATAATGGCGGCCCGCTCCGTATCGAAGGGGGCGCCTATTATCTGCACGAGAATATCCGCCGCGCCGAGGATGTGAACTTCCTCTTCCCCGACTATCAGGCGATCGAGGAATTCGCCTTCGCCATGGCCTATGGCGGAACGCCCGCGACGCCGTCACCGGGATCGAACCACACCGTCACCACGTCGCGCAACGACAATGTCGGCGTCTTCGGCGAGCTCAGCTACAGCATCACCGACAAGCTGACCTTCGAGGCCGGACTGCGCTACGCCTATGACCACAAGCGCTATTCGAACAACCGCTCCGGCGTGTCGTTCGAGGGTGAGGCCGTCAATTTCGTGGTCGGCGAAACGCGCAGCTGGGATGCATGGTTGCCGAGTGCGACGCTGCGTTTCGAACCGAGCAACGATGTCACGCTCTACGCCCGCTATGCCAAGGGCTACAAGCCCGGCGGCTGGACCGGCGAGGATGCAAACACGCCCGCAGAGGCGCTGGTATCGTTCGACCCGGAAACCGCCAACAGCTTCGAGGTCGGCGCAAAGCTCGCGCTGGCAGGCCGGCGCCTGTTCATCAATGCGGCGGCCTATTACACCAACTATGACAATCTGCAGACCAACCAGTTCCTGTCACCGGGGCCGGGAATGCCGCCTGACAATTTCGTCTTCAATGCGAAGAATGGTACGCGCGCCTATGGCCTGGAACTCGATTTCCAGGCCCGTATCACCGACGCCTTCACCCTGTCGGGCAATTATGCCTATTCGCGCTGCAACTTCACCGGCGAACTGATCATCGACGACGAGGGAACCGATCTCGACGGCAACACCTGCCGCCGCACGCCCAAACATGCCTTCAATGTCGCAGCCAATCTCGACCAGCCGATCGCCGATAATCTGGTGCTCGTTCTGGGTAGCGATTTCCAATATACCGGCGCCAATTTCTTCGACAATCCGAACACGCCAATCCTGAAGTTCGACTCCGAAATCCTGCTCAATGCACGGATCGGTCTGCGCGATGCCGACGACAAATGGGAAGTGACGGCGTGGGCGAAGAATCTCACGAACGAGCTCAACTTCACCAGCAAGCTCGAACTGTTCGGAACCATCTATTCGACCTACATCCCGCCGCGCACCTATGGCGTGACGGCCCGGTTCCGCTTCTAGGGTCGATGAGGACAACAACGATCGTCATTGCGAGGAGCGAAGCGACGCGGCAATCCAGAGTTCGCGTGAGCCGCCCTGGATTGCTTCGCTTCGCTCGCAATGACGATGTGGGTCAACGAGAAGGAGGAATCGTAATGAAGCGCGGTATCAAGATCATGGCGGGGACCAGTCTGGCAGTCGCCGCTCTGCTCAGCGCGACCGCGCCTATGGCGGCGGATTGGAGCGGCAGTCATGCCGACGCGCCGATCGACGTTCGCGACCCCTGGCTGAAAGCATGGATTGCGGCGACGCCCGACAACCCGCCGAAGGATCCTGTGCCGGGCGTCAATTATGGCATGAATCCCGACGGCAGCTTCCGGCATCCCGTCGCGACCCGATTGACTAACGATCCGCCGTCCTTTCCGGGGCAGCTCGATCATTGGGACCAGAACAGCTACGCCAAGAATGTGAAGGTCATCGCCTTCTATCCTACGGTAACGTCGCCCTGGCATGCGTGGGCGAATGTCGTCGATTTTTCCGGCCGCCGCTATCTTTACACCCACGACCGCGACTATCTGCGCATCCTTGACGTCACCGATCCGCGCAAGGCGAAGATCGTCTGGTCGAAGGGCGGCGTATGGAGCGCCAAGGGATCGAGCGAGGCGTGGGATCCTTCGGCGGTCACCGATTATTTCGGCGGCGTCACGGTGGCTTGGAGCAAGAAGCTGCAACGCAATGTCCTGGTCGCCTCCTACGAGATCGGCCGTTTCGGCCTGATGGAGGACAAGCGCCGCGAGCCCGACAAGGTCGCCGCGCAGCGGCACTATAATTCGCTCAAGGGTTTCAAAGTCTTTGTTATGAACGGGCCGACGCCCGACAAATGGGACCTGATCGCGACGCGCACCACCGACTACAAACATCCCGATGCGCCGGTGGGTGAACAGCAGGGATCGGGCGCGCTCGACGCGGCGACATGGTTCGGGGGCAAATTTATGCTTCTCTCGTCGGCGCCCGACGACAGCTATTCGCTCACCGAATATCCCGACTATCTCTATTCGCCTGGCTATCAGGTCTGGGACATGGAGGACCCCGCCGATCCGAAGTTCGTTTCGCAGATCACCGTCCCCGGCCAGCGCCTCGGCGATCCCGAAAGCGAAGCGGCGTACCGCGCCAATCCGCGCGCGGGCAACCGGACGAGCTGGATGGGTTCGCGCTATCCGATCGTGACGTCGAAGCCGGTCGAGGCGGGCGGCAAGATCGGCTTCGGCGGCATGGGCGGCCTCGGCTTCTACAGCTTCGACCTCAGCGATCCGGCGAACCCGAAGACGCTCGGCCATCTTTCGGTGCCGCCGAGCTATGCGGGGACCGAGTTCGACAATGTCGATGTCAGCCAATATGACCGCACCGGCTTCGTTTTTTCCAACGGCTATCCGATGAACGAAAGCTGTTACGAGCCGTTCAAGCCGATCTATTCGATCGACGTGCGCGATCCCGCGCATCCGAAGGTCGCGGCGACTTTCCCGCGCCCGACGCCGCCGCCCGAGGCCTCTTTTACCGATTTTTGCCAGCGGCGCGGCAGTTTCGGACCGAAACGGTCGGGCGGGCTGACCCAGCCCCAGCGCGGCCGGCAGGGCCTTGCCATCTATGCCTTTTACAACGCCGGCATCCAGATTTTTGACGTCAAGGACCCGGCAAAGCCGGCGATCGCGGGCTATTTCGTTCCGCGCTTCGCCAATGAAAAGGAAATGCCAGACTATACGTTCGGCAATTCGACGTTCGCGGTCTACACCGAATATGACCGCAACATCATCTGGGCCTTTTCGGTGAACGGCGTCTACGCGCTGTCGAGCCCGCTGCTCGGCAAGCCGAACCTCGGCGCGCCAAAGAATATCTGGCCCGAGCGGAAATAGAAAGTTGTTCGTCACCCCGGCGAAGGCCGGGGTCTCGCCGGGGCGGTGAGACGCGAGGTCGGGATCCCGGCCTTCACCGGGGTGACGGAAGAAATGTTTTAGAAGGACAATCCGATGCGCACAGCCACGATGGGGCTGGCGGGGGCCTTGCTCCTTGCCGGATGCTCGAACACGCCCGGTGAACAGGCACCGGAGGCTCCCGCCGAACCCGCGGGCGACAATATCCTGCATATCAGTTGGGGCGGCATCGCCGAAGCCGACGGGAATGAGGCGAAGCGCCACTGGTCGACCTGGGCGATCAACCTTGTCGACGGTGGGCCTGCCTATGGCTGGCTGTCGGACAAGGGCGTCACGCTGCCGCACGCGCTGAATTTCGAGCTGGCTGGCACCGCAAAGATCGATGCCGTCGCCCTCGACAACCGGTTCGAGCCGGTGGTGCGCGAGGACGGATCGATGTCGCAGACCGCCGAAGGATCGCCGGTCCGGCGTTTCGCGCTGCTCGGCTCGAACAAGGGGCCGGAGGGACCCTATGAAATTCTGGTCGAGGGGGAAGCGAAAGCGGACGCACGAACCGTCGTGAAATTGCCGACGCCAGCATCGGCGCGCTGGCTCCGGCTGCGCATCGACAGCAATTGGAAGGGCAGTGGACCGACGCGGCTTTCCGATCTTGCCGTGCTCGGCACGCTCGATCGCCGCGGCGACGCGGCGGTTGCCGATGCCGATGCGAGCGGCGTCTATTCGCACGAATATGGCCCGATCCTGCTCCGGCAGCAGGGCAATGAGATATTCGGTTGCTACAACGACGGGCTCGGCACGCTGCGCGGGACGGTATTCGGGCGCATCATGCGGCTTGCCTGGTATTCAAATGAAGAGGGCAGCATCGGCGCGGCGACGCTGGTCGCGGCGAACGGCAAGCTCTATGGCTTCTGGTATCGCCCCGAAGACAAGATGGGCAGCCCGTGGAATGCGGTGAGGGAAAGCGGCCTTGCGGGCGCCGACCTCGGCAAGTGTCGCGCGGCGCTCTATCCGTCTTCCTGACATCGAGGAGGCCCTTTTCATGACCCTGCCATTTGCCGTTGCCGCACCTTCTGCCGAGATTGCCGGCAGCGCCGATCGCTTTCCGGTTCGCCGTATTTTTTGCGTCGGCAAGAATTACGCCGATCATGCGCGCGAAATGGGCGGCGATCCG
>NZ_MEFH01000006.1:0-13821 GCF_001725095.1 Sphingopyxis sp. SCN 67-31
GAGCGAAAGGACGGCGGCGGCAGCGAGTTTGCTATAGTTACGCATGAGACTTCCACTCCTTGACAGTTCAACCACCCGCAATCGGGGGCTGTCAGGGCGGCCGATCCGTTCCAGGGACGGGGGAAACGGTTCGGATCGGCCTTGCCCGACGACCGATCAATAGACCCGGGCCCCTGCCCGGCCGATGGCGGCGGGATTACAAGTTGGTCATCTGTCGGCGCGCTCAGGCCGCGGCGAGCGTCCGCTTGGCGAGCAGCGCCCACACCGGGCTTGCAGGCACCCTTGTCAAAAATCGCCCTCCCGCCTATCGCTCGCGCGTGCCTCCCCGGCCCGCGACCAGCGCGCGCCGCCACCGAAGATTGCGTCCGCTGAACCCTGTTCCAGCCACTCCCTACGTCGAACAGCTCAGCATCGGGGCGGGGCGCCGGCTGTTCGCGATCGGCCTCGCTGTTCTGATTCCGGCACTGCTGCTCCTGCTGCTTCTCACCACGGGCCTGGGATCGCTGCCCGACAAGCAGCAGGAACGGATCACCATGGTGAGCCTGGAAGCCGCCGAAGTCGCCGAGCAGGCCCCCGAGTCTGCCAGCAAGGCGCGCGAACAGCAGAAGGAGGCCCCGACACCGCCGGTGACGAGCCCCCCCGTTCCGGCGCCGCCGCCCACCCCACTACCGCCACAAGTCCCGCAGCCCGCGACGCCCCCGCAACCACCGGCGCCGCCAGCCACCCCGCCGACGAAACGCATCGGCGTCCGCCTCAACAGCGGGCAGTCTTATGGCCCGGCCGACAGCGGCGGGTCGGGGGCATCGCGCGACACGCCGCGCGTGGGGAGCGCTCCAAACGGCGAGCCGCTTTATGCGGCGGCATGGTATCGCGAGCCGAGCCGCGACGAACTGCGCGGCTATCTGTCCACCGCCAGTGGGCCGGGATGGGGGCTGATCGCCTGTCGCACCGCCCCCGAGTTTCGCGTCGAGGATTGCGTCGGGCTCGACGAATATCCGCAAGGATCGCAGATCAACCGCGCGGTGCTGGCGGCGGCGTGGCAATTCCGCGTGCGGCCGCCGCGGGTCGGCGGGCGCTCGATGGTCGGGGCCTGGGTCCGGATCAGGATCGATTACGGCATCGAACGACCTTAGGGGCTGGCCCCATAAATCAGGCGAGCGGTTCGCCCGAAATGGTGATGCGGTGCATCAGGCGGCGATGGCCGTGATAATCGTTCATTGCATAATGCCAGGTCGACCGGTTGTCCCAGATTGCCAGCGATCCGGGCGCCCATTGGACGCGGCAATGAAACTGCTCCTGCATCGCGACCTGATAGAGATAGGTGAGCAGCGGCACGCTCTCCTCGCGCGTCCAGCCGTCGAAATGCAGCGTGAAGGCCGGATTGACGTACAGGATCTCGCGCCCGCTTTGCGGGTGCCGGATCACCACCGGATGCACCGCGCGCGTTCGTTCCTCATGCCCCTTCAGGTCGACACCCTGATCGGTCTTCGAATAGAGGCCATCGGCGCTGTAGATATGATCGGCCGAGTGGACGGCGCGAAGCGTCCGCAACATGTCCTTCAGGCCCGGTGACAACGAATCGAAAGCCGCGCCCATGCCCGCAAACAATGTATCGCCGCCGCTGGGCGGAGTTTCGCGGGCGAGCAGGATGGAGCCCATGGCGGGGATCTGGTCATAGCTGTGATCGGTGTGCCACCCGCCGCCGATATTGGTCTGCTGGGTCTCCGACTTGCGGACCTCCGCAATTTCCGGGTGCCCGCCATTTGCCGGGAAATATTTGTTGATGTCGATCTCGCCCCAGCGGCGGGCGAAGGCGATATGCTGTTCAGGGGTGAGCGTCTGATCGCGCACGAAGAGGACGCCGTGCTCGGCGACGGCCTGCCGCAGAAGCCCGATATCCTGCTCGTCGAGATGGTTCAAATCGATCCCGGTCGCTTCGACACCGACGTGCGGCGAAAGGGGGTGCATCTGTATCGACGTCATGGAACTCTCCCGCATTATCCCGGCGACGATAGCGCAAACGCTAGCATTCAAATGCCACCTTCGTTACAATCCCTCATGACGATCGGCGATCAGCTCCGGCAATGCAGATGGTTTGGCCGCTGCGATCCTGCGGTGCAGCAGGCGATCGCCGCCGATGGCCGGCTGGCAACGCTCGCGCGCGGGCAATGGGTCTATGGCGAAGGGGACATGGCGACCGGCATCGTAATCGTGCTCGACGGGATGCTGCGCCTCGAAGCCGCGGCGGGGGAAAAGACCGTGCTGGTCGGCATCGCCCGCGCCGGCGACGCCTTCGGTCAGTCGCGCCAGATGGGCGGCGGTCCGCGTATCGTGACCGCGATCGCCAGCCGGCCGAGCCGCGTCCTGACGATCAGCGACACGATGCTCGACCGGATCGGGCATCGCCTCCCCGCGCTCTGGAAGGCGACGAGCGAACTGGTGTACGGGCAACTCGACGCCAGCGTGCACGGACTGGCGCAGATGCTGTCGCTGAGGCCCCGCGGACGCATCGCCGCGCGGCTCCTGACCTTCGCGCGTGACGCCGAGGTACCGCTCAGCCAATCGGATCTGGCCGAACTCTGCGGCCTGTCGCGCAAGGTCGTGAGCGCCCATCTTGCCGCGCTCGAGCAAGGGGGCGCGATCCGGCGCGGCTATCGCACCATCCACCTGCGCGACATGGCTCAGTTAAGCCGCCTCACGGGTGCAAAAGGGGCCACCCGATAGTGTCCTGAGGGATCGAGCCAACCCATCCACCTGATGGAATGCCAAGATTCTGCAGGAGGAAGTGCCGCGTAATTGCGAGAACCTATGAAGGGGACCGTCGGCCATCAGGCATCGCCTTAGAACCGCTTGCGCAGCGAAATACGGACGCTCCGTCCCAAGGGATCGGCGTCATAGCGTCCATACCCGACAGGCCTGCTGCCATCGCCCAAGCGCACTTGGCGATAGCCGTCGAACAGGTTCCGGATGTCGGCCGAAATCTGCAGATCCTGCATCCATGTCGGAATATGTCCCGACAGGATGCGCGCCGGTTCGACATGGATGCGCAAATTGGTCAGGAGCAAGGCGTCGAACCGATAGTCCTCGCCACCGACGGCGTCAGCGATGGCGCGCAGCCTGTATCCGCTCTGCCAATTTCCGTCGAGCGTCAGGCCCAACCCGCTCCGCCCGAGGTTGAGCTGGACGCCCAGACTGTGTCGCGATTGGCCGATGTCGCCGTCTATCCGGTCCAGCACCGGTAACCCGGCGCCAGTCCGCACCTCGCTGTGCAACAGCCAGCCGTGTGTCACCGAGAGAGTGGCCTGCCACGGCTTTTCGCGGCCTCCGAAATTCCGTATTGCGGCAACGAGGCTGGTGTCCAGACGTTCGTCCACGTCCGCGACGATAGCGATCGGGCGGGCGTCGATCGCTACAAGCCGGCCCATCCCATCGCGCCGGATCCGATCGGGGAAGGCCGCTTCAACGACAGGCGTGAACGCAGGAAAAGGCGCCGCACCCCCATGACTGACCTGACGTCGGTATTCGCTGGCGAGCGTTATCGGTGCGGTACCGAACGGTTTGATTGTCATCCTCAACCCGTATGTGCGCTGGCGTCCGCTGCCGAGGTCGGGGTTGCCGCCCGTAATCCACAAGACGTCCGAGATCCTGTCGCTTCGAAAATCATAAATCTGCCGGACGTCTTCAATTGGTGCGCCGGCAATCTGATCGGGCGTCGGAGCCCGTTCGGCAAACCCCGTCATCGCGCGTATCTGCAGCGCCGGGACCGGCGACCAGTTTATTCCGACGTCATAGCGGAACTGGGCCGCAATGCCGGACGGACGATTGGCGCCGGCGGAAATATCTAATGACACATCGCCCACCGGCTTTGCATGTTCACCGGCCGCGAAAAGCGGCACGGCGAGTGCCAGTGCCACATCCTGCTGATCACGCCGAAAGACGATTGCATCTGCATCGTCCGCACGCCGACTGTCCGACCAGTTGCGGTTCGCCGCCAGAGTCAGATTTGCCGTCGCGGCGCCCGCAGGGAGTGTCACAATCGTCCGGTTGAAATTTAACTGCGCGGACAGATTTTCGCTCCGCGCCCGCGCGCGCCTTGGCACGATATTGCCCTTGTCATTCCGCGCTTCGATGATGCTGTCGGTCCATGACCGGGCGTAGCGGAGGATAAGGCTGCCCTGCCAGCCCGCAACCTGTCCCGCGAGGAGTGCAGAAGCACCGATGCTTCGCCCCCTCTGCCGGCCCTCAAGCGCTCGGGCCGTCTCCGCTAGGCCGTCGCCGGCGCGGCCGGTCAGCTGACGCTGCTCTTGCCACCCCGCGTCAAGAGTGAGGGTGCCGGTGAAACGCCCCAGAGGGCGCGCCAAGGCGACATTTGCCGACGCACCCTTCATCGCGGGCAGCAGCGTGTAAAATCGCCTATCGCCACCTCTGTTCAAATCGACAGGCGGCCTTTCGTCGCGCCGCAGCGCGGCGTCGCCGGAAAGCTCGACGCGACCGTTCCACCGCGCAGGCCCGTCGATCAAGAAGCGGCCAAGCGCGGCCTGCCCGCTCTCTCGTCCGCCGGCGGTGGCTACCCCGAACGCAGTCTCACCCTGCCAGGACGCAAAATGCGGTTTCAGAACGAGATTGACTACGCGCTGGCCGGGCGGATAGCCATAGCGGGCCGCCGCCTCCGGCTTGAGAAGCGCAAGGCGGGCCAATGCTTCGGGCGGAAACCCGTTTATCCCGGCCGCCCCGTCGACCCGCTTCCCATCGACCAGAATGATCGGCAGTTCGTCCGGCCGACCGGTCAGCGGAGCGATCCGGGCGACGAGGTCGCCGATCGTCGCAGCGCCGTAAGTGTCTATCTCTGCCGGGCGCAATTCCAGTTCGGCAGCGACGAGCGCTTCGCCGCCGCGAGCGGTCACGACGATATGATCGGACTCTGCACCCGGCAATCCAGCCTGCGCCGCCGCCGGAACGGCGTGGAGGCAGAGCGCGGCCGCCAAGCCGAACAAGCCATGGGCTACACGCCATAAGCTGGGCCGTTTCATCGAGGCCTTTCACGACATTCCGCAGCAACGGATGAAGACCGGAAGGCAATGCGCCTTCCGGTCTTCATCTTTCCGGGCCGACATCGGGCGGTTTGGGGGGAGGGAGGGGCCGCCCCGTCATACCTGCCGAAGCGACAGGCTGGCGCCGGTTGGTTGCGCTGACCGCAATCAGGGGTAGGAGTAGGAAGCCGTTGGGCTGGTCGAGACATTGCCCTGCATGCTGCACGGCGAACCGCCTGCGGGATCCGACGGAATCGTATTGGCGTGATTGAATTGCAGCACGCCGCCGACGAGCTTGGCCTTCAGGTCGCCGCGGCAGTTGCCGGTGATGCCCGTGACGCGCACGTCGTGAATGATGACATCGGTCGAGCTGGTAGCGCTGACGTCATAGGGCATGCCGGTAAAGGATACCGCGCCGCAAAGTCCGCCGCTCAGCGCAATGCTGGTGATCTTCGTGCCGCTCGGCGTGCCGGTGCTCGAAATCGTACCGTTGGAGGTCGTACTCGCGGTGAGCGTGCATGTGAGGGTGATACCTTTCTTCACCTGAACGGTGCTCGGTCCTGCGCCACCCGATCCCGATGGCGAATAGGTTCCGGCCAAGGCGGCCGCGGGCAACAGGCTCAGCGAAGCCAGGGTGCAGATCGAAACTTTCACAAGGCGTTTCATGATAATCCTCTCCTCTGCTTTGGTTCGGGAAGATTTTGCCTTCCCAAATGATTAGACGCCCGCAAAGGTCGCGAGGGGGGATGGGAAACAGGTTCTGAACCCAAAAAAGAAGGGCGCGCCCGAAGACGCGCCCGAGGCGGAGCGGCCGTGCCGGATCAGAACCGCTTGGTGACGTTGAATCCGATGATCCGGGGGTCGAGCGTGAAGATATTCGCGCTCAGCCCGGTGTCGTCGCTGTTGGTAAAGGTGTTTGTGATCGGCGTGTCGTTGAACAGATTCTTGACATAGAGCTGCACGGCGAACTGCGATTTCGGTCGCTCGACCGTGAGCGCCAGATTAGCGTTGTCCCAGGCACGAAGCCGATCATATTCGGTGTTGTATATGCGCGCATAGCTTTTCGCCTGGCGATAATAGTCGCCGCGCAGCGTGACATTCCATTCGCCGGCAAAGACCGTGTATTGCGCGCCGATATTGAAGGTATAGCGCGGTGAATTGGGAAGTTCTTTTCCGCTGAGGTCCGCATAAAAGCCGCGCCCGCCATTCGGCGCGTCGGTCAGCGGGTCATAGGTAAAGCCAAGGAACTGGTCCCAGCGCAAATTTGTCTCGACATTCGGGTTGAAGCTGCCGTAGCGCGCCGACCCCGCACAAAGCGCCGAGAGCATGAAGTCCCCGAGCCCGCCCGGCCCCGCAAAGAAGGATGAGAGGATCGTCTCGACCTTGTCCTTGGGCGCGATGCAGTTCGACGGCACACCGAGCTGCGGACGCACGACGACCCAGTCGGGATTGCCCTGCGTCCGGTTCATCACGTCGATCGACTGCTCCCCCTTGCCGATCCGCGTGCGCAGATAGCCGAAGTTGGAATCGACACGGAAGTTGCGCGAAGGCTGCCACGCCGCTTCAAGCTCGAGTCCCCAGGTCGTCGCGTCGAAATTTTCGTTGAGCGAGATGCGATCGACGATCTGAGAGACCTGATAGTCCTTGTATAGATTGAGGAATGCGGTCGCGTTGAGCATGACCTTGCCGCCGGCGAGACTGTTCTTCATCCCGATCTCGAACGCATTGACATATTCGGGCTCGAAGGTTTCGGCGAGCGGCTGGTACTGGATTACCTTCGGGTCGATGTCGACGCGTGGCGGATTGGAGCCCCCACCCTTGTAACCACGCGAATAGGACGCATAGACCAGCGTGTCGTCGGTGAACGACGTCTGCGGCGACCAATCGACGACAAGACGACCGGTGAAGGCATTCCATTCCTGGTTGATCGGCGGAAGGGCCGGATAGCCGCGACTTACGCGGCCGCCGCTCGAGGGGCCGCTTTCGGTTCCGAAATTGAACGCACCGAGCAAAAGCTGGCTCGGAATCGGGGTCGAACGCTTGCGGTCGTTGGTATAGCGCGCGCCGACGGTGATCTTCACATCATCGGCGATCTGCCAATAGGTTTCCCCGAACAGCGCCCATGAGCGCGTCTGCACGACATTCTTGCTGCGGAAATAATTATGGCCCTCGCCGTTGATCTGGTCGATCGGATTGGGATCGACATAGACGCATTCGCGAAATTCGTTGCCTGCATCGCAATTGCGGGTGCCCGTCCCGATCTCGCCGGGCGCATCCTCGCGATTGTAGAAATATTCGGCGAGCAGGCTGAACAGGTTGCTGAACACATAATAGTCGTCCTGCGATTTGAAGTTCAGCGCATTCGCTCCCACGCTAAAGTTGAAGGGGCCGCTGAAATCGGACTGAAGCCGGAGTTCCTGCGTCCACTGACTGTTCCGCGACTGGCTGACGTCGACGGCGAGCATCCGGTCGGATGGACCAAGCTGCGGATCGGTGTAGACGCCGCCGGGCGTCGGACCCGGTATGTTGTTCGGTCTGCCGAGCACGTCGACGAGCCGCGGGTCCAATGAATCAGCGAAGACCGGAGCAGAGACGAAGCGGTTGTAATCCTGCGACGAATAATAGCGATCGCGCGCATAGGCGGTTTGCGACACCAGCTTGAGATCGCCGAGACCGGCCTCCAGATTGAGCTGGAAGACGTCGTTTTTGGCGCGAAATACAGGATCGTAGCTTGTCGAAATTTCGCGCAGATTGCGCGATTGATTGATCCCTGCGTAGGGATCGGACAAATTGTTGACGATCGGCACCGGCGCCAGGCCCAAGACGGGATCGGGCAGCAGCCCGACGTCGATCAATCCCGCTGTGTAATAAAAGGCAAAGCTGGTCGCGTTCGGTGCGCCAAAGGCAGCCTCGCTGTAGAGCGATCCCGGAAGGCACCCCTGGCTCAGCTTGCCGCGAAGATGATCGGGAACCGGGGTATCGCCGACCATATCGGGGCCGGGATCGCGGGTGCAAAGCTGCTTGCCGGTCCGCGATCGCCGATCCTTCTCCTGGAAATGCTGCCAGACGAAATTCGCCTTCAGGTTATCGCTCGGCTCCCACTGCGCCGACAGGCGCGTCGACCACAGATCGCGGTCGTTGACGTGACGATTGGTAAAGCTGTTGTAGTCGAAGCCTTCGCGCTTCGTCATGGCCGCGGCGCCGCGGATCGCGAACCGGTCGCCCAGCGGGATGTTCAGCATCCCGTTGAGGCGCATCGTCCCGAAGCTGCCCACCTCGGCCTTCGCCAGACCCTCGAAGCTGTATTTCGGCATTGCCGTGATGATGTTGACGACGCCCCCCGTTGCGTTGCGGCCATAGAGGGTACCCTGTGGGCCGCGCAGCACCTCGACGCGTTCAAGGTCGAAAAACTCCTGTTCGAACAATCGATTGCGGATCAGCGGCGTATTGTTGAAGCTTACCGCGACGGCCGGGTCGCTCGACGCGGATATCGCTTTGGTCCCGATCCCGCGGATCGTGAAATCATAGCCCGAAAAATTGCTCTTCGAAAAATTGACGTTGGGCACCGCGCGAACGAGTTCGGCCCCTCCTTCGACCTTCTTGTCGTCGAGTGCCCGCGGCGTGAAGGCACTGATCGCAATCGGAACGTCGATGATCTTTTCCGCACGCTTCTGGGCGGTGACGATGATTTCATTGTCGCCGTCGGTCACCGCCGCGGCGGTCGGGGTCTCGTTTCCCACCGGCTGCACGACGAAAATATTGCCCTCACGGCGATAGCCCAGCCCGGTTCCGCGGAGCAGCACGCGCAACGCGGTTTCGGGATCGGACCGGTCGCTATATCCGCCGCTGCGCTTGCCGTTGACGATCATAGCGTCGGCCATGATTGTCATGCCGCTCTGCAACCCGAAATCCCGCAGCGCGCGGCCCAGTGGCTGGGCGGGAATCTTGTAGCTGGTCGCGTTGTCTTGCCCCTCGCGCGCCTGCGCCGTGCCGACCGATAGCGCGAGGCATCCGATGGCGACCCCGCTCAGAAAAATCTTGCGCAACCCACATGCCCGAAATTGCATGCTTCCTCTCCCTAGCCCATGTTCCGCGGGTCTTCCCGCTAGATGCGACGGAGTTCCCTCCCGTCATATGCTAGACGCCCATCCCCTTGTTTCGGGGGGATGAGTGCGTGATAATTTTCAACGATGTTAATGTTAACAACGCACCAACGCATGATAAAATTGTACAATTATGGTTATTTGCTCCCCCCTCTCTTCGCGCGCGGGCGTCTATCTTAACGAGCCTTGCCCCGGTTTGCCGGGTGAGGAGGAAAAATGGATCGGACCGATAGCTCAATGACGGCGATGAAGGCGATCAACGCGCAATGCCTTTGCGGGCGCCCCTGCCGAGCGGGCACGGTCTGACATGGGCGTGCCGCGCCCTGACCAGGATCTGGAGGCGTGGATGCACGCCTATGGTCCGGGACTGCGTCGCTACTTCCGGCGGCGGGTCAACGACGGGGACGTAGATGACCTTGTGCAGGACGTATTTCTGCGCCTGCAGGCGGCTCAGTTCGGAACGCCAGTGGAAAATGTCGAAGGCTATCTGTTCGCGACCGCGCGGAATGTGCTGATCAGCCGCTACCGCAAACAGGCGCGCAGCAGCGCGGTCCTCCAGGCGGCATGGGCGGACGGCGTCGAAGAGGCCGACCAGCTTTCACCCGAACGCATTGCGATCGGCCAGGAGGAATATCGCCGCGTGGTGGCGGCGATCGTCAATTTGCCCCCACGGGCGCGACAGGCGTTCGAATTGCACCGGTTCGAACATCTGACCTATCAGGCGATCGCGCAGCGCATGGGGATCACCAAGGATTCGGTGAAGGAATTGATGCACCGCGCGCTGGTCAGGATTGCCGAAGAAATGGAGGCCGAACTGTGAGCGCCACCGACCATGGCAATCGCGCGGCCGCGCGTTCGGAAGCCGCGCATTGGCTGAACCTGCATCTTGCCGGCGACATGACGGTCGACGACGAACGCCGCTTTCACGAATGGCTCGATCATTCCGACCTGCATCGCGACGTCTATCGCCGGGTCGAACGGGCGTGGGCGCTTGCGGGCGCCGCTGCCGACGATCCCGCGTTCGCAGCGTCGCGCGCGGAGCCGGACATCGACGACAGACCGCCTTCACGCCCTATGGGCTGGTGGATGGCGATCGCGGCGTCGATCTTGCTTATGGTCGCCGCAGCTTCTTTGGCGCCGCCGCTCATGCGCGGCGAACCGGCGCAGCTTGCTCAGACATTCCGTACAGAAACCGGACAGCGCAGCACCGTCACCCTACCTGACGGGACGGTGGTAACGCTCGATTCCGAAACCGACATGCGGTTTCAGGAGCGCGGTGGCCGGCGCTTGGTCGAACTGATCGGCGGCCGGGCCTTTTTCCGGGTCGCGCACGACAAATCGCGTCCCTTCATCGTTCATGCGAACGGCAAGAGCGTTCGCGCCGTCGGCACAGCCTTCGAAGTCAGCCTCGATGGCGGCAATGTCGTCGTGGTTCTGGCCGAGGGTAAGGTGCGCGTCGAGGAGAGCGCCTCAGGGACCGGAGATGGCGCCGATATGGTCCCCGGTCGCAAGCTGACGATCGGGACCGATCGCAATTGGACCCTGCGGCGTGTCGATGTCAGCAAGGAAACGAGCTGGACCGAAGGCCGCCTCGTCTTCATGCAGGACCCGCTGGCCGAGGCGGTTGACCAGATGAACCGCTATTCAATCCGCAAGCTGACGTTCGCAAACGGCGTGGTACCCGATCGCCGCATTGTCGGCGTGTTCGAGGCGGGCGACGTCGACGGGTTCGTCAAGGCCATGGAACTCAACGGCATCGCGCATCGCGTGTCGGCATCCGACGATAGCATCCTGCTCGCGGCCGGCCCCTGACCCCAAGATACTGACCCTAGTCGTCCGCCAGCCCCAGAAAGCCGGGAGACAGGAACAGCGGCAGAAAGCGGGTGACGAGATCGCGCATCGCATCATCCTTCTGGCCCAGCATATCGCGTAGATAGGGGCCGATCACGGCATCGCCGAACGCGCTGACCGCGACCATCAACACTGCGGCGCGGACGCGCTCGCGCGCGGCGGCATCCTTCGACTGACCGACGATCGCGGTGACGAGCGCACCGACCGCTTCGCGGATCGGCTCGAGGCGGCCGACATCGCCCGACAGAACGATCCACGCCGCGAGCGGCCCGGCGCCGCCCTTGTCAAAGGCATCGAAAACATGATCGGCAATCGTACGCGGCGCCGCATCGTCGGTTTCCAGCAGGTCGACGACATTATCCAGCGCGCCCGTCAGATCCTGGATCATCGATCCCATCAGCGCCGATTGCAGACCCGCCGCCGAGCCGAAATGATGCAGCACATTGGCGTGCGACATGCCGATTGCTTCGCCGACGTTGGCAAGCGTCACGGCACCCGGACCGCCGTCGAGCAGCAGACGACGCGCCGCGGCCAGCCCTTCTTCGCGTACCTCCGCGCCCGATCGCTTGCGGCGTTTCGGGGCGGGCCGCGCCATCTTGTACATTCGCGCCATCGCTCTTTCCTCCACCTGCGGTCCACATGGCCTTAGACCAATGTACGCAAGCGAAACAGCCTTCCGATCGGCTTCCGAAAAAGCCGTTCTGAAACAGAATAGTAGCATCTCTTGCGAATGGCGAATATTTGCATTATAAACATTGATGTTAATGTTGATGATTCGCAGGAGTTGTTCATGACCCTCGACACGCCCACGCCTCCCGATCTCCGGATCGAGAAGCGCGACATGAAGTTCGGCCGCGAGCAGGCCCCGCCGCGCTGGTGGCACAGCGGCGACCCCGGTCGCACCGCCTTTTTCAACGCGCTGTCGTCCACCTTCCCTGTCGGCGAGAAATTCTTCATGACATCGGTCCGGCAGTATCGCGAAGGCACGCCGCAGCCGCTGCGTGGCCAGATCGACGATTTCATCTATCAGGAATCGATGCATTCGCGCGAACATGTCGTCTTCAATCGCCAGGCCGAAGATGTCGGTTACGACATCGCCCCGCTCGAAGAACGCGCGCGCCGGACGATCGCATGGGCGAAACGGCGCCCGCCGATCCAGCAATTGGCGGCAACCTGCGCACTCGAACATTTTACCGCGACGCTGGCGCATGACGCGCTCGCGAATCCCGGGCATCTCGGCGGCGCGAGCGAGGAAGCGCGGCGTTTGTGGCGGTGGCACGCGATCGAGGAAATCGAACATAAGGCGGTCGCCTACGACACCTATCTTCACGCGACGCGTGACATGATGCCGCTGCGGCGCTGGTTGAAGCGCTGCGCCGTCATGGGCGTTACGACTTTGCGCTTTCACTATGTGATTTTCCGCAATACCGCAGATCTGTTGCGGCAGGACGGTCGCAACGACTGGGCGACGTGGCGGCACTTGCTCGCATATCTCTATGGAAGGCACGGCCTGATGCGGCATCTGCTCAAAGGTGTGGTTGGCTATATGCGGCCGGGCTTTCATCCCTGGCAGCACGACGACCGCCCCCTCCTGGCCGAAGCGCTCGCTTTGCTGAACGCGCCCGCGAGCCGGGAGCAGGCGGCATGAGCCGCCGCGCGATTGCGATCGGCCTCGCCGCCGCCGCCGCCCTTGCCCCCGCAAGCGCCATGGCCGCCGATCCCGTTGGGCTGTGGGCGACGGGCAGCGAAGGCGGACGGGTCGAAATCTATCGCTGCGGCGCGGCGCTATGCGGCAAGGTGGTTGATGCAAAGCGGCTGCGCGCCAATCCCGATCTGCGCGACGTGCGGAACGGCGATCCCAAGCTGCGCCAGCGTCGGCTGATGGGACTGGTCGTGCTCCAGAATTTCAAGGGGGGCCCGTCCCAGTGGAAGGGCGGCCCCGTGTACGACCCCGAAACCGGCGACGGGGCGTCGCGCGGCGAACTGCGACTGCTCGGCAACGGCAAGCTGGAAGTGAAGGGCTGCCTCGCCTTTTTCTGTCGAACCAAGACGTGGACGCGGCTTAACTAGCGCGGCTGCGCTTCAATGCCGGCTCCTGACGCTCATTCGATCTCGAACGTCAGATTGTGGATGCCGATTTCGCCGTCGCAATGGTTGCAGGCAACGATCATCCGAAGGTCGTGACCGCATGGCTTGTGCGTCAGGATCAGCGGCGGGCCGCGTTGGTCGGAAAACCAGCGGTCGCCCCACTGGAGCAGCGCCAGCAATACGGGATAAAGGTCGCGGCCCTTTTCGGTCAGCCGATATTCGACGCGGTCGGCGTGCGCCGAATAGGGAATGGTGCGCAATATGCCCTGCCGGATCAGCCGTTCGAGGCGGCCGGTCAGGATATTGGTCGCCATCAACGTGTCGCGCTGAATGTCATCGAAGCGGTTGATGCGCGTGAACATCGCGCGCACCACAAGCGTCGCCCAACGATCGCCGAACAATTCGATCATCGTGTCGACCAGCGGGCGTCCGCCCGGGCGGCGCGCCGTCACCGCGCCGTTGAAGCGCCGGCGTTCATAGTGCGGAACGACCTGGGCCAGCCCCGGCCCTTCGCGCCAGTCGACGTCGCGCGGGTCGATTTCCTTCCGGCAATGGGCGCATATCGGCGTCGGCTCGGTTTCCGCGCCGCACGCGCTGTGCCGCAGACGAACGCGAAAGTCGCGGCTGGCGGCTTCCCAGCGATGCTGCCAGCGCAGCATCATCAAGGCGTTGGGAAACTGGTCGCGCCCCTTCTCGGTCAGCGCATAATAGGAACCGCGCCCTTCCTTCTTCGGCCGTTTGGCAAGGCA
>NZ_MEFH01000007.1:0-9314 GCF_001725095.1 Sphingopyxis sp. SCN 67-31
AGGAACGCCTCCTCCGCGGGCGTCGTTTCGTCGGCGCCCTGCACATAGAAGAGGCTGTGCTGCGTCGAATGAAAATCGACCATGGCGACCGGGCGTACGCCTGCGGGCAGGCGATCGAGCCAGTTTTTGATCGCGCGCGTTTCGGGCTGCGAAAAGATGCCCCAGTCGCGATTGAGATCGACGCCGCCGCGGTTCGCGCGCCAGTGACCCCGCGCGACACCGTCGGGGTTCAGCAGGGGCAGGATAAGGAATTGCGTCGCTGCGGTGTCGACGCGCCCCGCGGCGATCTCGTCCGCGAGCGCGCGCAAAAAGGCATCCATCGCGAGCGCGCCGGTAATTTCGGGCGGATGGGCGCGTCCGATCAGGACGACGAGCCGCGGCGCCTTCGTGTCGCCGATGTGGACCGCCGATAGCAGCCGACCGTCGAGCGACGCGCCAAGTGTCAGCCGCTCGGCTGCGGGTAGCGCCGCAAGCCGGTCGAGCAACGCGTCATAGCGGTCGCTGCCGAACAATTCCTGTCCGCTGACGATCCCTTCGCCGGCGGGCAGCGAGAGCGTGGCGCTCATTCCGTCCGCCGCAACGCTGGCGGACAGCGGAGCGACGGCGCCGCCTACGGTCAATTTGGGCGCATAGCGATGCGCCGCGCCAAGATAGTCGAGCTCGACCGAAATATCGGCCGACCCGCTCGCCCGGTAGCGGAAGGCGTACCAGGGGCTCGGGTTGATCGGCGGCGCATGTTCGGGGCCGATCAATATCGCGAACGACCGCTCGCCCCGGATGACGCAGCGCGACGCGGGCGCTTCGTCGAAATCGAAGTCGATCCGTACCGTGCTTGTCGCGCACCCCGAACCGCGCTCGACCGGCGCGGCGGCGAGGGACGGGGGAAGCGGGGGTGTGCCGCTGCACGCCCCCGTCCCTCCGATGACCAGCGCAAGCGCGACGCGCTGCGCCAGGGCGCTGGACAGCCGCATTGCGCTAAAACTTCTTGCGCAACTCGACATGGAACACGCGGCCGCGCGCGGTGTAGAGATTGCTGAAGAAGCCATAATCCTCGTCAGCAAGCGGCGGATCTTCGTTGAACAGATTGTTGATCGCGAAGCGCAAGCGGGTGCCGTCGAGCGGGGTGTCATTCTTGATCGTGTAGGCGATCGAGAGGTTCAGCGTAAACTGGTCGTGCACCGGGTAATAGTTTGCATTCGGATCGTCGGAATCGATCAGCACGTCGCGGATCACGCTCGTGTCGTATACCTTGCCCGTATATTGGCCGAACAGGCCGATATCGACCGGGCCGCTTCCCCAGTTGATCGCGCCGGTCGCGCGCCATTTCGGCCGGCCCTCGATCTCGACCAGCTCGCCCAGACCGCCGACCGTCACGTCGAGCGGCAGGACGCCCGAGGCGATGCCATCGATGATTTCCTGACCGTCGGGACCCGCCGACTGGACGAAGCTCATCAGGTGCGCGACGTTGAGGCTCAGGCGGAATTTGCCCATGCCGAAATCAGGCACCTTGTAGAACAGGCCGAAGTCCCACCCCTTCGAGACGCGGCTGTCGAGGTTGAGATAGGGGTCGAGCACCTGGGTGATCTTGCCCGCGGGGGCGAGGCTGGTGCCGGTGAACAGCGCAATGTCCTCCGCGGTCGGATCGGCGCGGATGACGTTGGGGTTGCTGCTGCCGTTCAGGCGGCGCAGCAGGTCGAGCGCGATGGCATTGTCGTCGCCGAACGTACCGACCAGCCCGGTCTGCTTGACGCGCCAGTAATCGGCGGTCAGCGTCAGCCCCGGGATGAAGCGCGGTTCGAGCACGATACCCAGGTTGATGCTGGTGCTGTCCTCGGGCTTCAGATTCTCGGTTCCCGAACGATAGCTGATCGTGCCCGCGCCGGTGCAGGAACCGAGGCTGGAGATCAGCCCCTTTTCGAGCTGTGCCTGGCACAGGACGAAATCGTCGCGCGTGTTCGACCGCGTCGTTCCCGCGTCATTGACCTGCACCAGATTGGGCGCGCGGAAACCGCGCGACCAGGCGCCGCGGAAGGTCACGCCGGGGAAGACCGACCAGGATGCGGCGATGCGCGGAACTGCGGCGGTTGCGTCGATATCCTTGAAATGCTCGACGCGGCCGGCGAGCTGGACATCGAAGCGGTTGATCAGCGGGATATTCATTTCCGGGCTGACGACCGGCACGAGCAGTTCGGCGAAGGCCGAATAGACTTCGCGCGCGCCGCTGGTGTCGGGCGAGGGGCTGGTGCCCGCAACGTCGCTGCCATTGACTTCGCCGGTCACGCTGTCGGTGAAGGTGATCGTCCCGTCGAGCCGCGGATCGCGGTCATCGTAGAAGGTTTCGCGGCGCCATTCGACGCCTGCGGCGATACCCAGATCGCCGCCCGGCAGCGACAGGAGGTCGTTGCGGCTGATCTTGAAGTCGCCGAGCGCGAGGCTGGTACCGCCCTTGCGGTAGACGTCGATACGGAAGGGATCGATCGACGAGGCCGGGTTGGGGGTGCAGTCGCCGATGCCGGGATCGGAGGTGACGCAGCCGCCGTTGAACGGATTATAGGCGTCAGGCGTCGTCAGGTTGATCTGGTTCTGCATCAGCGTGAGCGAGACGCGGTTGTGCGTCACATCGTTCAGCTTCGCCTCGGAATAAACGAAGCCGGTGTCGAAGTCCCACGCGCCGATATTGCCGCGCAGCCCGCCGACGAGGCGATAGACATTCTTGTCGACCGACACGTCGCGATTGCCGACGTCGACGAAGCGATAGCGCTCCATGATGACATCCACACCGCTCGCGGCGATGGTGGTGCCGGGCAGGCGGTTGGGACTGCCGACCGGGCCGAACGGGTTCCAATAGGCATTTTTCGAAATGCCGACCGGCACCGCGCTCAGGATGGCCGAAGCATCGAGCTGGCGGTTGTTTTCCGACCGGTAGAAGCTGCCTTCGAAATAGGCCTCGACATTGTTGCTGAGTTCGTAGCTCAGCAGCGCCATCGCATTGTAGCGACGCTTCTGGCTGATCAGGCTGTTGCCATAGATCGTGTTGTAGCGGACGTCCGTGGTCGGCGTCGTGCCGTTCCGGGCGCAGAGGCCGTCTCCGAAGTCCATCTTGCAGCCGGGAAAGCTCGACGGCTGGAGATAGAAATCATCGTCGCCGATCGGCGTCCGGCTCGACGGCGACGAACCCTGAATATCGAATTGCCCGAACGGACCGAAGGTGTTGCGATTGTTGAACGACGCGTCGCCCTCGAAGTCCGTGCCTTCGACCAGCGGCAGGCGATTATCGTCCGCGGCATAGTCGCGTGCGGCATTCGACAGCCCGTTTTCATAGAAATAGCCGCCATAGACAGTCAGGTTGCCGCGTCCGCCGCCGAAGTCGAAACCATAGCCGCCGGAAATCTGGTAGCTGTAGAGGCTGGTGCCGTCGGAGGCGCGCCAGTCGCCTTCAAGGAAGCCGCCCTTCATGTCGCCCTTGAGGACGGTGTTGATCACGCCCGCCACCGCGTCCGCGCCATAGATCGCCGACGCGCCGTCGCGCAGCACTTCGAGCCGCTTGACGCTGCCCGGCGCGATTTCATTGGTGTCGGAGCTCACCACCGGCACGAGCAGTTCGGTCTGGAAACCGGGGTGAAGCGTCATCCGGCGGCCGTTGATCAGCAGCAGCGTGTTGCCGGTGCCGAGGTCGCGCAGGTTGATCGAGCCGACGTCGCCGCGGACATTGTTGACGGTCGACGAATTCTGTTCGTTGAACGCGACGGTGCCGGCCTGCGGGATCGCCCGGAACAGCTCGTCGCCCGACGACGCCCCGGTGTTTTCGATCGCCGTTTCGTCGAGCACCGTGACGGGCAGGACGTCGTTGATCTTCGCACCCTGAATCTGCGACCCGGTAACGACGATCGCCTCATTCGCATCCGCGGGCGGTGCCGGCTGGTCCGCGCTCTGGTCCGCCGCGGTTTCGGCGGCGAGCGGTTCCTGTGCCTGTGCGACGGTCGCCGCAAGCAAGCTCGGTCCGCAGAGTAGCGCCAGCTTTGCGATGGTGATTGCACGCATGGATATTTCCCTTCCCCTGTTGTCTGTATTCATCGATCGAATGGCCGCCTGGTCATCCAGGCTTCGAACAGATCGGGCCATTGGCTGAGGATCTGGTCGGGCGTGCCGAGGCCCCATCCGTGGCCGCCCTCCTCGAAAATGTGCAGCTCGGCCTTCGCGCCCTTGGCGAGCAGCGCCTGGAACAGCGACAGATTATGGCCGGGCGGTGCGATCGGATCGTCGGATGCCGAAAATAGGATCATCGGCGGTGCGTTTCCGTTCGCCAACGTATCGAGCGACCAGGCATCTTCGGCGGCTTTGGTCGGATGCTCGCCGATAATCTCGCGCCGCGTCCGCGTCGTGTCGAACGGCTTGCGCAACTGCACCACCGGAAAGAGCAGCGCCGCGAAGTCGGGGCGTGCCGGGGCGTTTTCGAAACGATCGGTGCCGTCGTAGAATTTCTGGTCGGGCCGCAGCGCGGTGAAGCCTGCGAGGTGCCCGCCCGCCGACATGCCCATGATTCCGATGCGGTCGGGCGCGATGCCGAAATCGGCGGCGCGGGTGCGCACGATCTTTATCGCTCGCTGCGCGTCGGCGAAGGGCGCGCTCGCGTCCCAGCCGTCGCGCGGAAGGCGATAGATCAACTCGAACACGGTATAGCCGTGCAGCTGGAGCCATTTCGCCGCGGGCGTGCTTTCCTTCCACAGCTGGATACGGAAATAGCCGCCGCCACCGCAGACGATGACCGCGCGGCCGTTGGCGATATTGGGCCGGTAGACGCGCAGCCGCGGGGTCGCGATATTCGATACCGCGCCATAGCCGGTCCCCGCGCCGCCGATCTTTTCGGGGCCGCTGGGGCCGTTGCCCCCCGGCGGTTTGCCGGGCCAGAGCGGAATTTCCTCGACCGCAAAGGCAAGCGCCGGCGCCGATCCGGCAGCGCTGACGGCACCTGCGAGCGCCGCGCCGCCGGCAAGGATGGACCGCCGCGAGATCATGCGCTTTCTCCTGCTTTGCTCATCGCAAGGCTGTGCGGGCCGGAGCGTTCGTGGCGCTCGCTATCTTCACTCGGCAGCGCCATCGGCGTGCCGGCCATCGCCGCCGCCAGCCGATCAGTATCGAGCGCCTTTTCCCATTTGGCGACGACGATCGTCGCCACCGCATTGCCGATGAAGTTGGTGAGCGCCCGGCATTCGCTCATGAAGCGGTCGATCCCGAGGATCAGCGCCATGCCCGCAACGGGAACCGACGGGACGACCGAGAGCGTCGCGGCAAGGATCACGAAGCCCGCGCCGGTCACCCCGGCCGCGCCCTTCGAGCTGATCATCGCGACAAGGACGAGCGCGAGCTGCTCGCCGAGCGACAGGTGGATGCCCGTCGCCTGCGCAATGAACAGCGCGGCGAGCGTCATGTAAATGTTGGTGCCGTCGAGGTTGAACGAATAGCCGGTCGGCACGACGAGTCCGACCACCGTCTTGCGGCAGCCGGCGACTTCGAGCTTTTCCATCAGGCTCGGCAGCGCCGCTTCGGATGACGAGGTGCCCAGCACCAGCAGCAGCTCTTCGCGGAGATAGCGGATCAGCGCGAAGATCGAAAAGCCGGTGAAGCGTGCGACCAACCCGAGCACGACGACCACGAACAGCAGCGAGGTGAGGTAGAAGGTCGCGACGAGCGTCGCGAGGCTGGCGAGTGACCCGATCCCGAACTTGCCGATGGTGAAGGCGATCGCGCCGAACGCGCCGATCGGCGCGAACTTCATCAGCATGTGAACAAGCTTGAAGATCACTTCGCTGAACGACGTCAGCAGATCGAGCACGAGGTCGCTTTTGGGGCGCGTCGTGAAGATTGCGACGCCCGAAAGGATCGCGACGAGCAGAACCTGCAGGATTTCGCCGTCGGTCATCGCGCTGAACAGCGTCGTCGGGATGATGTTGAGCAGGAAGCCGGCGAGCGATTGTTCCTCGGCGGTGTGCGCGTAGGTCGCGACTGCGGTGGTATCCAGCGCGGCGGGATCGATGTTGAGCCCGGCGCCGGGCTGCACGATGTTGGCGACCGCCAGGCCGACGATGAGCGCCAGTGTTGAAAAGGTCAGGAAATAGATGAAGGCCTTGGCCGCGACGCTGCCGATCGACGACATGTCCTTCATGCTGGCAATGCCGGTCGCGACCGTCAGGAAGATCACCGGCGCGATGATCATCTTCACCAGCTTGATGAAGCCGTCGCCCAGCGGCTTCAGCGCCTCGCCGGCATCGGGATAGAAATGCCCCAGCAGCGCGCCGAGCAAAATCGCCACGACAACCTGGAAATAGAGCTGGCGATAGAGCGGTACGCGCTTGCGTCCGCCCATGCCGTCATCTGCCGCGATGCTGATCGACCCCATGCCATCCTGTCCCCTGTCCGCCGGCTCGAACCGGCCGTTGCGGGAATTCTAGGATGGTTCGCGGCGGGCGCAACGATCGCGCTGCCTCCCTTCGGCTCTATATAAAACAACGGCTTATGATGATCTCCGATCAAATTTGTGCAGATTTCCGCATATTTTGGATATACAAAGTGCGGATATTCGCACATCAATCGAGCGATGACGGTGCTGGGAATCGATCTGCGCGCGCGGCGCTGGGCCTTGGCTGCGGGGCTATGCGCCTTGCTCGTCGTCGCGCTCGCGGTCGCGATCACCGATCGGGTGATGCACGATCGCGCGCTGTCCGAGCAGGCCGGGCTCGCACGTAACGACGCGGCGATATTGGCGTCGAGCCTGCGCAGCGAGCTCGACAAGTTCAGCCTGCTACCGATCGCACTCGCCGACGATCCGCAGGTGCGCGCGCTGGCCGCGGGCGACGGTGCTTCGGTGGCGGCGCTCAACGGGCGGCTAGAGGCGCTTGCGCGCCAATCGGCGGCGGCGGCGATCTATGTGATGCGCGCCGACGGCACGACGCTCGCGGCGAGTAACTGGCGGCTGCCGACCAGCTTCGTCGGGTCGAAATATGCCTTTCGCCGCTATTTTCACGATGCGCTCGCTAATGGATCGGCCACCCAGTTCGCGCTCGGCACCGTCAGCCGCGAGCCGGGGCTATACATCGCGCGGCGCATCGGGACGCGCGCCGCGCCGCTCGGCGTCGTCGCGGTGAAGGTGGAGTTCGACGGGCTCGAGAGGAGTTGGCGCGACACGGCCCAGCGCGTCTATGTGACCGATCGCGACGGGGTGGTGCTGCTGGCAAGCGACGAGCGTTGGCGGTTTCATCTGGCCCAAGGCGCGAGCACCGACGCGCGCGATGCCGAGGCCGATCTGCGACAGTTCGGCATCCGGACGCTACGCCCGCTCGCGATCGTTTCGCCCAATGAGGGCGAGGCGGTGCGTATCCCGCTGCTCGACACGCGGCAGCCGATCCTTCCCGACGGATGGGTGCTGCACCTGCTCGCCGATCCGGCGCAGCGCGTCGATGCGGCGGTGGCGACCGGGCGGCTGGCGCTGGCGCTCGGCTTTCTGGTGCTGGCGGTCCTTGCCGCGACGGGCGTCGTGATGCGCCGACGCCGCGATGCGCGCGCGCAGGCGCTGCTCGACGAGCGAACCCGCACGCTGCGCGAACAGCTATCGCAGGCCAACCGACTGGCGACGCTCGGCCAGATATCGGCCGGCGTCGGGCACGAGATCGGGCAGCCGGTCGCCGCGACGCGGGTTTTTGCGGAAAATGGGCAAAAGATGCTCGCGGCCGGCGAGGTCGAGCAGGCGTCGGGCAATTTTGCCCGCATCGTCGATCTGGCGGACCGGATCGGACGGATCACCGGCGAACTGCGGCGCTTCAGTCGGCGGCAGCCAGCCGACCGCCGCGAAATGCCGCTCGGCGAGGCGATCGACGGGGCGCTGTTGCTGCTGCGCGACCGCATCCGCTCGATGCACGTCGCCATCGACCTGCCGCCCGAGGAGGCAACGCAGGTCGTCGTCGCCGCCGAACATGTCCGGCTCGAACAGGTGCTGGTCAACCTGCTGCAAAATGCGCTCGATGCCGCCGGAGAAGGGGGCAGGGTGACCGTCGCCGTCGATGCGGGCGGTGATGCCGTCTGCCTGCGCGTGATCGACAGCGGGACGCCGCTTTCGCTGGCGCAGGCCGACGATCTGTTCCGGCCCTTCGCGACGACCAAGCCCGACGGCCTCGGCCTCGGCCTTGTCATCGCGCGCGACATCATGCGCGATCTTGGCGGCGAGCTTGCCTATGATGCGGACGCATCCGCGACGACCTTCGTCATGACGATCCCGCGCGCATGACCGGCGTGCGGCCCACGGTCCTTTTCGTCGAGGATGACGAAACGCTGCGCGAGGCGACGGTGCAGGCGCTGACGCTCGAAGGTTTCGAGGTGTCGGCCCACGCCGATGCCCTATCTGCGCTGCGCGCCGTCACCCCCGCCTTTGCCGGCGTGATCGTCAGCGATATCCGTATGCCCGGAATGGACGGGATCGCCTTTTTCGACCATCTGCGCGCGCTCGATCCCGAAATGCAGGTGATTTTCACGACCGCGCATGGCGATGTCGCGATGGCCGTCGAGGCGATGAAAAATGGTGCGGCGGACTTTTTCACCAAGCCCTATTCGGTCTCGCGGCTGGTGCATGCGATCGGCCGGGCGCACGACCGGCGGGCGCTGGTGCTCGAAAACCGGCGCCTGCGCGACGCGCTGCGCGAGCGGGAGCATCGCCGGATCGGCGGCTCGTCGCAGACCGCCGAGCGGCTGCAGCGCCTGATCGCCGAAGTCGCGCGTGCCGATGTCGATCTGGTGATCTCCGGGCCGACGGGCGTGGGCAAGAATTTCGTCGCGCGGCTGGTCCACGACCTCAGCCCGCGGCGCGACAGGCCGTTCGTGACCGTCGATGCCGGCGTTCTGATGCACGACGACGCGAATCTGATCCTGTTCGGGCGCGATCCTTCGGTGGCGCTGTCACGGTCGGGCCTCGTCGAACGGGCGCAAGGCGGCACGCTGGTTCTCGACGAGATCGAGAGCATTCCCGAGCGAGCCAAAGCCCAGTTGCTGAGCCTGATCGACACGCGTCGTTTCCTTGCGATCGGTGCCGAGCGGCCGCGTTCGGTCGACGTCCGTATCATCGCCATCTCGCGCAGCGCGGGCGAAGGAGAAGGCGCCCGGCCGCTCGATCCCGCACTGCTCCACCGGCTCGGCGGCATTGCCATCGCGCTGCCCGATCTGGCGAGCCGGCGCGAGGATATTCCCGATCTCTTCCGCGAATTTGTGGCCGCGTTCGAGGCCGAACTGGAACTGGAGACGAGCGATCTCGGCGAAGCCGAATGGCGCCA
>NZ_MEFH01000008.1:0-5873 GCF_001725095.1 Sphingopyxis sp. SCN 67-31
TCGATCGTAACGACGGCGCGGCGCGCGAAAACGGCATCGAACAGCGTCTGCTTGTCGTCGAAATAATAGTTCAGCAGCGTGTGGTGGACGCCGACCTGCTTTGCGACATCCTTCAGCGTGACGCCGTGAAAGCCATGCTTCGAAAACAGAAGTTCGGCGACGTCGAGAATCTGCTCCATCATTTCGGCGCGCTGCTCCGCCTTCGATGGCCGCTTTGCCGCAGTCTTTGCCTTCGACGCCAAATTCACTTCCTTCCGGGGCTTCGTTCAATCGGGTGCGACCGCGTGGGCCTACACCTGTCCATATTCCGCCCGCAATTGCATTTTGTCGATCTTGCCCGTCGGCGCGAGCGGCATCGCGGCCAGACGCACGACGGCATCGGGAACCCACCAGGATGCGACGCGGCCATCGAGCGAACCCAGCAGATCGGCATCGCTGATCGCATCGTCGCAGGTTTCGACGAGCAGGATCGGCCGCTCGCCCCATTTGGGATCGCTGCGTCCGATCACCGCGGCGAGCGACACTTGTGGCAGCCCCGCGACGATCGCCTCGATCTCGGCGGGATTGATCCACTCGCCGCCCGATTTGATCAGATCCTTGGCGCGCCCGGTAATGGTCAGATTGCCCCCGGCGTCGATCCGCGCGAGGTCGCCGGTGTCGAACCAGCCGTCGGCATCGGTCGCCGGCTCGCTCTGCCCGAAATAGCGTTCGACGACCGAACCGCCGCGCACGCGCAAATGCCCCTCGGCACCGCGCTGCTCGGCGAGCGCCCGCCCGTCGCCGTCGGTGAGCAGCAGGTCGATCCCCATCGCGGGGCGCCCCGACAGATCCGGTCGCCGCGCCGGGTCGCCCGGCAGCGCCGCCGTCCCCAGCGGCGACAACTCCGTCATGCCCCAGCTCGTCTGCACCTCGACACCCAGCCGCCGTTCGATCCGGTCCATCAGCGCCGGCGGCATCGACGACCCGCCGACCAGGATACGCTCAAGCGTCGGCACCTCGCCGCCCTCGGCCTCCAGATGCTCGACCAGCCCCAGCCACACCGTCGGCACGCCGACCGCCGCGGTAACGCCTTCGGCCCGGATCAGCCGGGCAAGATGCGCGCCGTCGCTGTGCCGTCCGGGCAGCACCAGCTTGGCGCCGACGGCCGGTGCGGTGAAGGGAATTCCCCACGCATTGGCATGGAACATCGGCACGACGGGCATCACCGCATCGCGCGCGGTAATGCCGAGAACGTCGGCCTGAAGCTGGCGCATCGTGTGAAGATAGCAACCACGATGCGTGTAGGTGACGCCCTTTGGCGCGCCCGTGCTGCCCGATGTAAAGCACAGCCCCGACGGGGTATTCTCGTCGAAATCGCCCCACGCAACATCTGCGGAAGCCCCTGCGATATGCAGCTCGAGCGCATCCTCCCCTTCGGCCTCGTCGAGCAAAAGGATGCGCGGCGGCGCGCCGAGGCCGCGCGTCGCGTCGCGTGCCAGACCCAGAAGGTCGGCGCTCGCCAGCAGCACCGACGCTTCCGACTGGCGCAGCATCGACCCGAGCTGCGCCGGGGTCAGGCGCGGGTTGAGCGTGTGACAGATCGCGCCCATCCCCATGATGCCGTACCACGCCTCGACATGGCCCTGTGTATTCCAGGCCAGCGTCGCGACCCGCGCGCCCTTTGCGATCCCGAGCGCCGCCAGCGCCGCTGAAATGCGCAGCGCACGACCGCGAAGCGCCGCATAGGCGATGCGCCGGACGCCGCCGTCCAGTCCCGCCGACACCACTTCGGCGCCGGGATGCCATTTCGCGGCATGGGAGAGGAATTTGTCGAGCGTCAGGGCATAGGACTGCATCGAACCGTCGATCATTGGCACCCCTCGGCCTTCGGCGGCAGCGGCGGCGCGATGATGCCGACGTTCCAGTTCCACGCTATATCGCCCGCCGCGCGGCGGCGGCAGACCACCGCCTCGTGCAGCGCCGCGGTGCCGGGGAAGAGATTATGGCCAGCGCGCGGTGTGTCCGCGAAATGCAGAAAGCCGCGATCGTCGGCATAGTCGGGCCAGTCCGGCCAGCCCTTGGCCTGCGGCTTGCCGGTCGCGGCAAAGCTCGCCCAATAATCGCCCATCGCTTCGCTGAGCTTGCGCTCGGCCAGCGTGTCGGGAATTTTCGGCCACAACGGCGGGGTGCGCGACGCGGTGCCGAATACATAGGGCAGTTCGGACGCGTGAAAGGCGTGGAGATTCCACTCCTGGGTCGCGGGATAGCCATGATCGAAGAGATAGAAATAGGCGCCCTTGCCCGCCGCCGCCTGGTCGGAAACCAGCCGCTCGGCGGTCCAGCCGTACATCGCATCGCGCGTCGCCGCGAGCATGCTTTCGTCGATGTTCTTGGCCGGATAGCGCGCGAGGAACATGTCGGCGAACTCGCCATAGCCAGCGCGAACCGCGGCCTCATAAGCGGCCGCATCGGCCGGCGGCTTCGGCAGGAGAAAGCGCAGCGACCGGATTTCGCCGCTGTTGAAACCCGCCAATATCGGCACCGGCGCCTGTTCGCCGCGATCGAAGCTGTCGACGAGCTGGCGCGGCACCGTCTTGCCGTCGATCGCCGGAAAGGGGAAATAGCCCGTCGTCGGCACCTTGTCGGCGATCGTCTCGGCGGGCAGCGCCCGCAGCGCCGCAAGGTCGGTCGCCCCAAGCTTGGCGGCCAGATCACTCCCCTGCTCTTCGGCCGGAACCATGCCGTTGACCCGGTCGCGCAGTGCGGGCGCCGACACCATATAGGCGCTCTGTGCCACCGCCTTGGCGAACAGGCCGCGCGCAGCGGGTGCCGTCATCAGATACATGACGCTGAGCGCACCGGCCGATTCGCCCGCGACGGTGACATTTGCCGCATTGCCCCCGAAGGCGCCGATGTTGCGTTTCACCCATTGCAGCGCCGCAATCTGGTCGAGCAGGCCGTAATTGCCCGACACATGATCGGGCGCCTCGGCGCTGAGCGCCGGGTGCGCGAAATAGCCGAACATGCCGAGCCGATAGTTGATCGTCACCACGACAATCCCGCGCCGCGCCAGCGCGCTGCCGTCATAAAGCGGTTCGGCACCCGATCCCGCCATCAGCGATCCACCGTGTATCCAAACGAACACCGGCGCATTTTTCGCATTTTCGGGCGCCCAGACGTTGAGCGACAGGCAATCCTCGCTCATCGCGGGCAAGCTTCCCGCATAGATATTCCCGGCGCGCGGCTTGGGCTGCATGCACGCGGCACCGAACTGACTTGCGTCGCGCACCCCGTCCCAGTCCGCCGCCGCCACCGGGGGGCGCCAGCGGCGCTCCCCGACGGGGGCCTGGGCATAGGGAATGCCGCGGAATATGCGGACGTCGCGTTCCGCAACGCCGCGCACGCTGCCCGCGGGGGCCGCGACCACCGGATCGGCGTCCGCCGCCGCCGCGATCGGGGCCGGGAGAAGAAGCGAGAGCGCGAGCGCGCAGATCCGCAAGCGGGGCATGATGTCTCTCCTGCTCCGGCCGATCAGAAGCGATAGTCCGCGCGAACGCCGACGGTGCGCGGGCGCATCCGGGCGTAGCGACCGTCGAGGAAGGCTTCGGGATGGACGTAGGTGATCGAACTGTCGTTGAAGAGATTTTCGACATAGGCGGTCAGCCCGAGCGCGCCGAGCTTGACCCCCGCGTAAAGGTTCACGTTGGTCCAGGCCTCGGTATAATCGAAGGTCGGGCTGACCACATTGGGCTTGCCCGGCACGTTGGGGAACTGGTTGGGGAATGACCCCGCATGCGACACGTTCACCGCGCCGAAGCCGCTGTTGCTGCCGGCCATCTGGAAATCATAGCGCAGCGTTGCCGAGCCCTGGAAATGGGGCGAGGCCAGCCGGGTGCCGACTTCGGCGCCCGAAATGGCCGCCTCGACCGCCGTCAGCTTGGTAACCTTCGCCTCGTTGAACGATCCGTTGACCGCGAGGCTGAGGCCCTGGATGGGCCGCGCCATGATCTCGAACTCCAGACCATAGCTTTCGGCGCCGCCGATATTGGTCGCGAACTGGATCGAATCCGACACGCGGTTCGCCTGGACCTGGATATTCTTCCAGTCGATATAATAGGCGGCCAGATTGGCGGTCAGATCGCCGCCCAGCCACCGGCCCTTCAGCCCGGCCTCATAGTTGGTCACGCTGTCCGAACGGGCGCCGCTGGGGATGACGATATCATTGGGGTCGATCGTGCTTACCAGCCCGGCGCGCGCATTGACCACCGGGGTGCGGAAGCCAGTCGACACCGTGACATAGGTCGTCAGATCCTCGCTCGGCTTCCACGACGCGCTCGCCTTCCACGACAGGCGGTCGTCCGAAACCTTCAGCCCCTCGGCATAGGGGATCGAGGTGATCGCGAGCGGCGGCACATAAAAGCCGCACGCCGCCGGGAAGGACAGGCAATAGGCGATGGTCAGATAATTGCTGTTGTAGCCGCCGCCGCGGGTGAAGCTTTGCACCTGCGTATTGCCGTAGCGCAGCCCGCCGGTGATCCAGAATTTGTCGCTGAACTTGTAGGTCAGCTCGCCGAAGCCCGCGACCTCGCTCTGGTCGGTATAGCTGTTGAAGCGCTGATAATATTCGTCGGGCAGCCCGACGATATTCTTCGCCGCCAGATATTCGGGGCTCGACCGGTAGGCGAAATCGACGCTCCGGCGCTTGTCATAATAGAAGAAGCCCGCAACCCACTGGAACGGCCCGTCGCCGCGCGAGACGAGCCGCGTTTCCTGAACGAACAGATCGTCATAACCATAGGCGTCGAGCGCGAAGGGGAAGGCCTGCGCATAGGTGCCGGCCAGGTCGACATAGAAGGACGCATCATAGGTCGACAGCGTCGTCGAACTGATCAGCTCGGCGAAATCAAACTCGTAATTGACCGTGAGATTATAGTTGGTGAGCTTGCCCTGAAACAGGTCGGGCCGGTCCGAATTGCGCACGAACTTGCCAAGCGTTGGGTTGATCAGGCCCGAATCGGCGGGCTTGCTGTTCTCATAGGAAATGAGCAGCTTCACCTTCATCCGGTCGCTCGGCCGCATCAGCAGGATCGCGCGGCCGCCATAGGCTTCAAGGCTGTTCGAATCCTTGATCCCGGTGCCGATATTGTCGACCCAGCCGTCTTCGTTGCGATAATAGCCGGTGATGCGAAGACCCATTTCGTCCTGCATGATCGGCACGTTGACCATCGCATTATAGCGCTGGCGCAGCGAACTCGATCCCGTCAGCCCCAGATCGACGCTCGCCGATGCGGCAAACGCGTTGAGGTCGGGGCTCTTCGTAATGATCCGCATCGCACCCGCCAGCGAGTTCGATCCGAACAGCGTCCCCTGCGGCCCGCGCAGAAACTCGACGCGCTCGACGTCGTAGAGATTGGGATCGAGGATGGTCGAATTGCCGTTCGCCGAGATCGGCAGTTCGTCGACATATATGGCAACCGCACTCTGCAGCCCCGCCGAATAGCCGTTGGTGTTGATGCCGCGGGCAGTGAAATTGTTGAAATTCTGCGTCGGACGGTTGACGACGATGCCGGGCGTATTCTGCGCGATACCTTCATAACCGACGATGCCCAGATCATCGAGCTCGCGCTGGCCGAACGCCGTGACGCTGAGCGGCACGTCTTGCAGCCGTTCGCTACGGCGCGTCGCGGTGACGATGATATCTTCGCTGGGCCGCGCGCCGTCCCGTGCCGCCTCGTCGGCGGGCGGCGGCGCGTCGGACGACTGGGCCTGGGCAGCAACGGGTAGCGCGAACAGGGCGACCGCCGAAGCGGACACGAGCAACGGTGCCTTCATGAAACCTCTCCCTCCTGGACGGCCTTATCGAAGCCGTCTCTGCCGCGGATTTATGACCGCGG
>NZ_MEFH01000009.1:0-8765 GCF_001725095.1 Sphingopyxis sp. SCN 67-31
CAGGGCGCTTTCGGCAAGGCCGTCGGCAAAGTCGTTCGACTGGTAGGAGGACAAGGTCTCGACCGCATGGTCTACCGAGCGGACGCCGGTCGAGAGCCAGAGCCATTCGGGCGTATGGCGCGTGATCGCGGGATCGAGAACGACCATGACGGGCGCCATGTTGCGGTGTTCATAGCCCTGCTTGTGCTGGGTGACCTCGTCGGTGGCGCCCGACAGCGCGTTGAACTCTCCGCCGGAAAGCGTGGTCGGCACGCAGATGACCGGAATATCGGGACCGATCGTGATCGGGTTGATCACCTCGCCCGCATCGGTGACAAAGGTGCGCAGCGGTTCGAACGCCTCGACGCTTCGCACATCATGCTTGATCAGCAGGGCGACGATCTTTGCACTGTCGGTGACTGAACCTCCGCCGACCGAGACGATCAGGTCGGCACCCGCGGCGCGTGCGGCATCGGCGGCCTTGAGGACATCGCTGCGCGGTGCGTGCGGCGCGATCCCGCTGAAGGTTGCGGCGTGGCGGTCGCCAAGCGCCGCCTCGATCAAGCCGATTTCGCCGGTTTGTTCGCGCAGCGTCGTCGATGCCAGCAGAAAAACCTTGTTGCACCCCATCTTGGCGGCCTGGTCGGCAATCGCCTCAGCCGTGGGGACGCCCATGGTAACCCGCTCGGTCCGGGTGAAGCGCAATTCGCTCGGGGTGATCTCAGACATGATCTCGCTCTCCTCTGATCGTCCGGTCTGCGCCGGTCTGGTGAATCAGATAGTGACAGGAGAAGCGTATACTGGCTAGTATATTTTTCAACTGATGGGAATATAGGCGGCGAGTCCGCTAGGGGAGACGGATATCAAGCCTATGATAGAAAAAGAAAATGGCTCTGCGCCGCCGGCTGCCGGTATTCGGATTCTGGAATTTTCCGGGCTTGGTCCGACGCCTTTTGGCGCCATGCTGCTCGCCGATCTGGGCGCCGACATCCTGCGCATTGAACGCTTCGGCGCCGGGCGCCCGCTTGGCGGCGATCCGCAATTCGACTTTCTCTATCGCAACCGCCCCGCGGTGGCGGTCGACCTGAAATCGCCCGAGGGACGCAATCTCGTTCGCGATCTGGCGATGAAGGCAGACGTTCTTATCGAAGGGTATCGCCCGGGCGCGATGGAACGGCTCGGACTCGGTCCCGAAATACTCTGCGCAGCCAATCCGCGTCTGATTTATGCGCGCATGAGCGGGTGGGGGCAGGCCGGCCCTCTGGCGTCGCGCGCGGGACATGACATCAACTATCTCGCGCTCGCCGGCGCCCTCTATCCTATCGGGCCAAGTGACGCGCCGCCGACGCCGCCGCTCAATCTGGTCGGTAACTTCGGCGGCGGCGGCACATTCCTCGCCATGGGGGTGCTCGCTGCGCTGGTCGAGCGGCAGCGATCGGGCAAGGGCCAGATTCTCGACGTGGCGATGGTTGACGGCATTTCGGTTCTGCTGACCCAGATGGCGGGCTGGATGCAGATGGGCCTGTGGAACCGGGGACGCACCGGTAATCTTCTCGACGGAAGCGCCTATTTCTATCGCTGCTATGAAGCTGGCGATGGCCGGCACATGGCCGTTGGCGCGCTCGAGCGCGAGTTCCATGATGCGTTTTTGGCGGGGCTTGGCCTCGACCCCGGGGATTTTCCCGACTATCTCAACCCCGACGTCTGGCCCGACCGCACGCGCCGGATCGAGCCGATATTCCGCTCGCGTTCGCAGCGCGAATGGTGCGCGATTTTCGATCGGCTCGATGCCTGCGTCTCGCCAGTGCTAACCTTTGGCGAGGCGGCCGATCATCCCGCAAATCGTGCGCGTGAAGCGCATGTTCATTCGGGCCGCTCGTTGCAACCGGCACCCGCGCCGCGATTTTCGCGGTCCACCCTCCGGTCACCGGGCCCCGTGGTTTCCAGGCCCGATTTTCCCGGTAGCCTGACCGACTGGGCTGTAAGCGAAAATGAAATCCGGTCGCTGCAGCAAAAGGCCATCATAGAATAGCCGCGCGGATTTCAGCGGCCGCTGGAAACTTGATCTCCGCCGGGCTCGTTGCAGCCGATTATCCGACGAGAGCTTCAGATCGAGAGCTTCGCGTCCCCCTCGACAATGCGCTGTTCGAGCCTGGGCCGGGCCCCTGGCTGCCACATTTGGGCGTGGTGCGAGACGCGGTAGCGAAGCGGACCGCCATCGGGGGTTGTCGCCCGCGCGATCGGGCGGACGATGCAAACGAACTCGGTTTCGATGGTGTCGGGCCCTGCGCTGACAACAGCATAGCCGTGACCGGCCATGTCGACGAATTCGAGATGGGGCGCAACGTCGGGATTGGTCAGCGCCCGGGCGGCTTCGATGTCGCCGCTCGCGGCATATTCGAGCGCCGAGCGCACCCCGCGCTTTATTGTGAGGTTGATCGTGTGTTCGGGCGGAGCGCCTTCGACCTTTCGAACATAGAGCGGGCGCAAGGCCGATTCCTTGAAGAACTCGGCAGCTTCGCCAAGACCGGGAGCGGATATCGAACCGGTGATGAAGCTGAGCCCGACCGGCGCGAATTCCGCAGGCGGGAGGGCAGGCGCTGCATAACCAGCCCAGAAGCTGTGGCGGTCGCCGGAAACGGTAACGAAGCCCGGGATCTTCTCGTCGCGAACGAGATCGTAGATCTCGGCACGTTCGGCAAAGGCCCCGCTCATGTCGCCGCCGCCAAAGGTGCCATAATCCCTGCCCGGCCATCGGTCCTTCACCAGCCCCGCCGGAAGATTCTGTGGATCGGTGCGCATGTCGAGCGTGCCGTTGGTCGCGCCCCAGATCTTCCAGGTCGCAGTCGACTGGGTCAGCCGCGCCTTGAGCCACGCCTTTTGTTCCCGGCCGAGCACAGTATGGGCGGGTTCGTCCTTGCGATAATTGGGAATGCTCTTGTCGCCGATCGCGATGATCGCAGGCGGCTTGCCGCCCGCATAATCCCGCCCGCCGTCGACGATTTCCAGCCACTCTTGCGGGATCACCGGATAGTCGCCGGAGTCGAGCGCCGCCGCCTCGGGCCGATCGGTGGGGTCCGCCGCCTTGTAACTGTGCAGGTCGGTCAGGATCAGATCGACATGCTTGCCGTACCGCAGCGCGCGGTAGGCCGTCATGCTGCCGACCGCGATGCGGTTGTTGGTTTCGGTGCCGAAGCCATCGTCGTCGAAGGTGTCGATCGCCACCTTTTCGACGGCCGGCGGGCTGAACTGCTCCAGCGCGGCGCCCGATGCCTTGCGGACGCGCGAGGGGATATATTCCCACCACGCCTGGTTGGCCGCGACGCGCAGCGGCTGCGCGGGCTCGACCGTGGCGCCATATTTGATGAAGCTCTGCCAGCCCTGCCACGAGAATTCGTGATTGTCGCCCATGCACACGAACGGAAGATAGGCCCGGGCGTCCTGGATATCGGGATCGTCGATATGCGCGCGATAGACGTGGCGGTAGCCGGCGAGATTGGTCGGCACATAGAAATTGCCGACCTTGCGCGCGTCGGGAATGTGGCCGAGATCATAGACCGTGCGCGAATAGCGGTGCGGCGTTTCTTCAGGATATTCGACCACTTCGTAGATGAAGTCGCCGAGATGGAGCACAAAGCCGAGCTTGCGGTCGGCCGCCGCGCGCTGATCCTCCCAGATCATGCGGGCGTAGGCGTTCTGCGCGCCTTCGTTGACGCTGTTGCAGGACACGAAGGCAAAGCGAACGGGTCGCTGATCGTTGGCGCGCGGGGCCGTGATCGTCCGCCCGATCCGGCTGCCCGCGCCGCTGTTGTCGATAAAACGATACCAATAGACCGTCGCCGGCGAGAGTCCGCCGACCAGCGCCCGGCACGTCCAGTCGGCGGCCGCCAGCACTGGCGTGCGCGACGCCGCGACGACGCGGTGAAAGTCCGGATCGAGCGCCACCTCGACGGTCAGTTCATGACGGTCGCCCGCGTCGAACGGCCGCCGGGTCCACAGGACGATGCTATGGTCGTCGGGGTCGCCCGACGCCACACCCTGGGGAAAGAGGCGGCGATCCTCTCGCCATGCCATTTGCGAGGGCGCCGCGGACAGACGCGATGCCCAGATGCCGCTGATCCCGATCGAAGCCGCACCCGCCATAAATTGCCGCCGGTCCATCGCTTGTTCCCCTCCCGACCCGTGCCGATCACGTCGTGATGCAACCTCTAGCCGGGTTGGCCGGACCCGAAAGATTTAGGTCACGAGCGCCCCTGACTTTTCGACCAAGGGTGGAATGCGAGCGTCGCGCGGCTGGCAGAAGGGCAGATGGCCGCGTCGGATGTGTATCTAAGGGGCCTAGGAGAACCCGGGTCGGGAGTTTATCCCGCGCGCGGCCCGGCCTTCACGATGACGGTCGCGCAATCGAAATGGGAAGAGCGGAGATCCGGGTTGACGGCCGCGGCCCCCATGCCGAACGGATCGCTCTTGCTGAATTTCACCGAAAAGAGACCATCCTCCAGGCACGATCGGAAGACGGCCGCAATGACTCAATCCGCGTTCCATTCGAGGACATCAAGCTGGGAACAGCCTTGCGTGTGCAACGGATCTTTGAAGGCAAACTGCTTCGCCTCGTCGAGGCTGGCGGCAATCAATATATAGGCGCCGCCGGATTGGTCGGTGAAGGGACCGGCGCATTCGAGCCGTCCTGCATCGCGCAGGCGGTCGAGAAAGGCATAGTGCTCCCCAAGCACTTCTCCACGAAATTCCGGCGTTCGCCGCGAAAGGACGAGGTACTTCATCATCAGGTTCCTTTTCTTTCGGCGATGGCGGACGAAATCCAGTCTTTCATCGCTCAAATCTTCCTGCTCAGGGTCAGAACGTCAGCAAGACGGAACCGGTGGTTCGTCCGGCCTCGAGGGCAGAATGCGCCTTGGCCACGTCGGCCAAGTCAAATTGCGCGCCGATCTCCACGTGCAGTCCGGTTTCCAGTTCTTCGAACAATTCGGCCGCGGCTTTCCGATAGGAATCAAGGTCGGCCATATAAGCAAGGACGCTAGGCCGGGCCAAGGCGAGCGACCGCCGCGGGCCCAGTTCGGATATATCGATTGCCGGGAGCGACCCCGAGGCTTGGCCCGCACTGACGACCAGGCCAAAAGGTCGGACGCAATCGAGGGTTCGCAGCAAGACGTCGCCCCCGATACCGTCGAAGGCGACATCGACGCCCCGGCCGCCGGTGATGTTCAGAACCTCGCGGACAAAATCGCCCTCTTTGTAAAGCACCGCATGGTTGAGGCCGAAGCTCTTCGCCAGCGCCGCCTTTTCGGGCGAGCCGACGGTCCCGATGACGCTTGCTCCGAGTTTGCGCGCCCACTGGCTCAAGATCAGACCAAGGCCGCCTGCGGCGGCATGAATGAGGATGATATCTCCAGGCGAGATGCGTGCGACGCGCGTCAGCAGCATGTGCGCCGTGATACCGCGCAACATGGAAGCCGCGGCGACCGTATCCGAGATATGTGACGGGAGCGGCACCGCCCGGTTCGCCGCCAGCAGGCGCGTTTCGGCATAGCCGCCCATCGGCAGGCCCGCCCAAGCGACCCGGTCGCCCGGACGAAGATGGGTGACGCCATCGCCCAGCGCTTCGACCACTCCGGCCCCTTCGACACCAAGGACGGCGGGCAGGTGGGCTACGGGGTAGAGACCGGTCCGGTGATAGATATCGACATAATTTACCCCCGCCGCGGCTTGACGGAGGCGGATCTCGCCGGGACCAGGATCGCCGACATGCTGGTCATCGACGCGCAGAACAGCCGCATCCCCCACGGCGTGCATTTTCACCACTCGTGCCATCTTCTCGCTCCTTCGCTCTGGAAGCGGGCTGCTTAGGACATGGGTGCGCGCACAGTAATTCCTTTAGTATGCCCAGTTATTGTGCAAAAATGCACAGATGCAGTGGGATGATCTGAAATATTTTCTGGCGCTTTTCCGGTCGGGGACGCTCTCGGCCGCGGCCCGCACTCTGGGAGCCGAACACAGCACGGTCGCGCGCCGTATTGCGTCGCTCGAAGAAGGGCTTGGCATGCGTCTGTTCGAACGGTCCGGTCGCGGCTTCAGCCTTACGCCCGAAGGCGAGGCGATCGCGGATATTGCGGCGCGCGTCGAAGAGGAAACGCTCAACATCGCGCGCGTGGCGCAAGGCCGGCAGTCCGATCTGGCAGGCGTGGTGCGGATCAGCGCGCCGCCCACATTCGCCAGCCGATTTATCGCGCCCCGCCTGACGGCGCTTCGGCGCCGATATCCCGGGATCGAGCTCGAACTTGCCGGCGATAGCCGCGCCATCAGCTTGTCGCGCCGGGATGCCGATATCGCGATCCGCCTCAGTCGGCCGACGACGGGTTCGATCGTGACGCGGCGTGTCGGAACGATGGCTTTCGGTCTTTATGGCCAGCGGGACTATCTTGCGAAAACCGCAGCCTGCGACGGCGATTTTCTCGGCTATGACGATAGCCTCGATCATGTGCTCCAACAGCAATGGCTGCGACGGCTGGAGCCGGACTTGCGCCTGGCATTTCGCAGCAACGAATTGGCCACGCTGCACGAAGCGGCGGCTGCCGGGATAGGTTTGGCGGTTCTGCCACGTTTTCTCGGCGATCCCGACGAGCGGCTCGCGCTGGTGGCCAAACCCTCACCGCCACCGAGCCGCGAGCTTTGGCTGCTTGTTCATTCCGATCTTCGTCGGTCTCCGCGTATCCGTGCGGTCCTCGATCATCTTGTGGACATTGTCCTTGCCGGGCGCGCGATACTCGATCCCGAGGGGGCGGCGAGCGATTAAAAGGCGATAACGGCCAGATCCGTGGGCAGTTCCCTATGCCGCGTAGCGATGCCGGATGTTGCGGGTCCGGTCCACCCGCCGGGGTTGTCGAGAATATCGAGCGACGGCGCATAGCCTTCCAGTCGGAAGCTGCGAAAAGCGAAGGGCAGACCGTCTGCACCCAACGGCGACGCTGCATCGGCGACATGGATATGAAGGTGCGGAGCATCGGATTGCCCCGAGTTGCCAAGCGCCGCGAGCACCTCGCCCATGCGCACCCGCTCGCCTTCCTTCACTCTTATGCTGCCGGGCTTGAGATGTCCGTAAAGGACGCGCTCTCCGCCCGGCAGCCGAAGGACGATATGATTACCGGCAATCGTATCGAGGCCGATCTTGATGGCAGGCGGGGCCAGGGGTTGGTTGTCGGGCAAGCCATCAAGGATGCGCTCGACGACCGCATCGGCGACGGCGAGAACCGGTTCGCCATATCCGGCCCAACTTTCGTTCTTCGATGGATCGCCCGTAAAGGCACGGCCATGCGCATCGATCTTCACGAAATCGATTGCGTAGCGCTGCGCGATCCGGGCTTGGCCATCCACGACCGCGATCGTTCGGCGGTGGTCGGAATCGTTCGACAGCGCATTGGCCGCGAGCCAGTGGCCCGGCCCAAGCGGTGCGTTCACCACGAGCGGAGCCTCGCTGCTCACCGTCAGTGGCGGGGCTTTCAGAATAGTGCGCGATGGGTCGGGCGGCCCGCTTGATGCCGATGCCACATGGATATGGTGACCGAGGCGCAACCCGGCCCCTGCCCCCTTGGGAACCGCCGTGTCGAAATAGACAACGACAAAGCCGCCAGGCCCGATCTGGAGACGATCGGCGCCCTCCTTCTGCTGTCCGGGCGTCGTAATCATTGTCGCCAAATCCTTCGCCGCAAATGCGCCGAGTGGACGGCCGCCGTTGCTGTCGAGGACGTCGATTTCCGTCAGGACGATCGTGCGCCCCGAATAGTTGGTCAATCGCATCTCGTAGAGAAGATGGTCGCGGCCGGACGCCTCGACCGGCGCGGGCGATTTACCGAACTCAACGTCAAGGGGGACCACCGAGGGCGCCGGCTCTTGACGGGCGGCGGCAATCTCACTGCCCAACAAGGAGAGCGCTATGGTGCAGCATAGCAGCGACAAGGCGAACTTCACCCGAGCCATAGTCCCGATACTCCCATCACTTTGCCGCCAAACCGATATCCGCTCAACGCCGCGTAAACGCAGGCAGATCGCCGATTTGCCGATGGAATCGGGCGATTTCGCTCGCCTCGCCGGGCGTAAGCTTCGCCCTCGTCACGGCATCGTCGATGCTCGAAAAACGCGCGCTGTCGCGCGCCTGGATCAGCCGCGATGCGAGATCGCGATTGCCTGCGAGGAGATAGGCCAGGCTGGTAGCGTCGGCCGTATTGAGGTCGATCACCAAGGGTTCGGCCATTTTCTCGTCCCACGGCGCCGCGGGAATATGGACGTCGGGGTTCGTGATCCAGAGTTCCGGAGCGAGATCGGCATCGAGTGCGAGCTTGCCCGCCGCGACTTGATCGGTGGCTGCGGCGAAGGCCTGGCGATAGAGCGGCAAATCGCGAAGAAAGTCGGCAAGCTTGCCATGCGCACCCGAACAGGAAAGCCGGGCGGTGGCGTCGCGCAAGTCCGCGCTCGCCGTCGCGCCGCCGGTGGCCTCGAGAAAGATGCGCGTGACCTGCTTTTCGTCTTCGGGATAGAGCCGGGCCCAGTCGCGAACCAGATCGATCAGCGGCGCGCGGCCCTGCCAGTCCGCGCGCCGAGCGAGAATCGTGAACAGCTTTTCGTAGCGAGCGAGCAACGCCTCGCGTGTCATGCTTTCCGCGAGGAGCCGGTAAAAGATGGTCGCGGCGACGCCTTCGGACGCCATCTGCGCCTCGCCCGATCTGACGCTGCAGGGGTCTAATGAATAATCGGTTTGCGCGAGGCGCCATCCC
>NZ_MEFH01000010.1:0-5625 GCF_001725095.1 Sphingopyxis sp. SCN 67-31
GCGCTGTCGTCGTCGATGGGCCCGGGCGTCAAGATCGACACCGCGGACGTCGCCGGCGCCTGATTTTCAGGCAAAGCCATTCAAGGAAAGGGCCGGGGGGAAACTCCGGCCCTTTTCTTTTGGGCTGAAGAGATGAAATCTGGGTGGGGAGCGGACGTTGCCTTAGAACGTAGCCCCCGCGAAGACGGGGGCCGCTGTCGGTTTACGCAGCACCGCGGAAAACAATTCGTCGGGAGAGGGTACCCCCTCCCGATGCAGGGGTATTGCCGGTGCAAAAGGTGTCGACGCGTGGGCCGACGCCTGTCCTCAGTTCAGTTGGCTTCGTTCCCGAAACGGTAGCCGATATGGAAACCGAACATCCGCGGCGCGCCATAGGCTAGCGTCGAGACCCCCAGCGTCGCCGTCAGCGGCAGGCCGCCAAGTACACATTCCTTGTTCGTCAATGCAGTCGGTCCCTGCAAATGGCGAAAAGCAGTTGCGTTTGGGAGCTTTTCGCGAGACGCCCGCCCGATCGTTTCCCAAGTATAGCGCGCGCCGGCCGTCAGGCTGAAGCCTCCCGAAAGGTCGAGATCGGCCTGCCCGAAGACCCTTTCGACGATTCAAACTGTTTGAAGCCCGCATCGCGCGACCGGCCGAGCGTAACGTTGCGATGGAGCGTGAAGCGGTCCTCCGAAGAGCCCGATGGGGGATCAGCGGGGTGTGCTGGTCGTTGAACCGAGCGACGACGGTGCGACCTTCACGGGCACGATGACGAGTTCGGTCGACAAGATCGACGTCGACGACGGAAAGATCGAAGGGAATCAATTGAGCTGGAAAACCAAGGTTTCCGTGCCGATCCCGATTATGCTCGAATGCCAGGCGACGCTGGAAGGCGACGATCTGAACGGCCAGGTCAAAGCGGGCGCCTTCGGTTCGATGCCCTTCACGGGACGGCGGCAGGCCAGACTCGGAGGATGGGTTAAGCTGGCAAGAGCGGTCAATCGCCGCTGCCGTAAGTGGCTTGCGCCGGTCGCAAGGAACAGGCGGTGCGATGGGTTCTTCGCACCGCCTGGCGATGTCATCGACTCTCGCCCTTCAATTGATCTTGTTTTCAAAAGGAAAATCGCGACAGTCGGGATGATACAAGATTCAGGGGCGGCGCTTAGATTGATCTCGAACCCGGCATCCGACTGCATCGGCGCCCATGACAATCCGTCGCGCGCCAACGTGGCCCGAATATTCGCGCTTTCGCCGCGTCAGGCCGAACTATTGTGGAATCTCGTCGATACCGGGGCGCTGCGCGACGCAGCGGTTTCAGCGGGCATTTCCTATGTTTCGGCGCGCAACATGCTCGCGGAGATCAAGGTCAAGCTGGGGCTGGATACGATCCCGCTAATCGTTGGACAGGTTCTTGCGATCAGCGATCATCATGCCGGAGCCACGCAGTTGCACGATCTGTTCGGGCTCAGTGATCGGCAGTTTGCAATTGCCCGTGCCGTCGCGATCCGCAAGAGCCGCGCCGAAATCGCTGGATCGCTGCACCTTTCGGAATCGGTGATCGATACCGAGATGAAGAATATCCACCTGATCCTGGGTACCGGCAATGCGGCCGAGGTCGTCCGGATCGTTTCCGCCGCGCTTGAGCATCCTTCGGTCGATGCCGAGCCCGAGATAACGATGCTCGACGGCCATGTGCTGCCCGCCGCTGCGATCGACCATGGGGGGCGCAGGATTGCCTATTCCGATTATGGCCCGGCGGGAGGCAAGCCGGTGTTGATCCTGCACAGCACGATAACCGCGCGCGCGCCGCCGACGCGGCTGGTGCGCGTACTGGCGGCGCGCGGCTTCCGCGTATTGGCCATCGACCGGCCGGGGTTCGGGGGTACCGATCCGGCGGCCGACTGGTCGTCGCTCTATCGCCCCGCGTCGGACGATGTCGCGGCGGTCTGCGCCGCGCTGGGCATCGCGCATATCGATCTTGTCGCGCGGGGGAGCGGTCAGGCGGCGGTCTGCCTCGCGCACCGTCACCCCGATCTGGTGGCGCGCGCCGTCCTCGTCAATCCAACCCCGGCGATCGATCACACGCCGCACGACCGCGGCCCGCTCGGCATCGTCAAGCGGCGCTTTGCGGCGAACCCGGCGGTGATCGAACTGATGATCCGCACGCTCGCCCGCTTCGCCACCGCAACGCGCATGCGCGACGGCATGATCCGCTCCTATCGCGACAGCCCGCCCGATCTCGCGCTGGCCGAAGGCGATCCGCAGTTCGTGGCGGATTATCTGCGCGCGACGCGCGATTTCGCGCGCGGCCGGATTCGGGGCTATGTCGAGGAACAACGCGCCTGGGCGACCGGTTTCGACGTCGAACCGCTGCCCGGAAAGGCGCAGTGGCGCATCGTGCAGGGCGCCCATTATATCTTGCACGCACCCGACGCCGCGATCGCCTATTGGCAACCGCGACTGCCCGACACGCCGGTCAGGCGGATCGCCGATGCCGGCCAGATGCTCGCCTATTCGCACCCTGAAATCGTCGCCGAAGCACTTGCCGAGGCGTGATTTTTTGAAAGAACCATACATTCCGGGATGGACGCCGCCGCCGCCGCGCTTTTAGGTGGAAGTCCCGCACGGCGGACTTCGACGGTCGGCGCGCAGGGCAATGATATCCGTATAAGGCAGGGGTCGGTTTTGAGCATGGGCTGCGCGCAGCGCGGTCAACTCGGGGTGATGAGGGCAGGGCATGGGGCAGCGTATCCCGCCGGATTGGGACGACATATTTCTTGAAGCAGCACTGGAACCCGCAAATTGGCTGGGGGCGCTCGACCGCATGGCGAGCCATACCGGATCCAGCCACGGACAGTTGATCGGCGTCGGTGGCGCTCGAGAGCGGCCTTTCAATATCGTTACCAATTTCGGCCCCGACATGATCGCGAAGGCGCAGAGCAACGATTGGTACGGCGAGACGACGAATTTTCGCATCGCCGTGTCGAACCAGCATGTTGCCAAAGGCCATTATGATCCGATCCTGCACGAAGCGCATTATGATGCCGCGGTCGAGACGCTCGAATCGCGCGACTATGTCGACTGGTGCGAAGAGATCGGCATTCCCTTCGGCTGCCAGACCAATCTCGTCATCGACAACTTCGGCATTGTCGGGCTGGCGACGCTCCGCAATCGCGGCGATCGCCGCACCACCGACGATCAGCGCGGTATATTTGCGCAAGCGGCCGCCGCAGCTCGCCGCGCGGTGCGCTTGCAGGAAAAGCTCGAAGGCCAGCAGGCCCAACTGCTTGCCGGTGCTTTCGACGCGATTTCGGTGACCGCCTTCATCCTCGATGCCCGGGGCAATTTGCTCGCGCATACGCTGGCGGCGGAAGCCTTGCTGCAAGCGGGAACGGTCCGGCAGGTCGGGTTGTCGATCGATGCCGGCGGCGCCCCCCATACGCTCCGTGCCTTGATCCAGGCGCTGATTGCCGAAGAGGGCGCGCGGCATGGCCGCACGATGCTGGCGACCGGAGATGCGGCGCCGTCGCTGATGATCGAGGGCTTTCGCCTTCCCGAGCGCGACTGGTCGCTGGGCAAGCGACCGCACGCGATTTTGGTCGTCAACCCGCCCCGACGCGACCGCGCGGGCGTTACGCCCTTCCTCTCGACGCTCTACCGGCTCAGCCCGGCAGAGGCCGACATTGCGCTGCGCCTGTTCGAAGGAAAGACCCGCGCACAGATCAGCGACGAACGCGGCGTGACGGCTGAAACGCTGCGCGGACAGATCAAGCAAATCTATCAGAAATGCGGTGTCGACGGGGAGGCGGCACTGATGCGTTTGCTTGCACCGATTTTTGCATAGGCACCCCCCGCGCGGGGGGTGACGCCAGGGTGCCGGCTAAATTACGGCATCCAATCAGGGACTAAGGGGTCGTTCGCCGGGTGCCGATTGCTGCGAGGCAATCCGCCCCCGCGGGAACGGGCACCGGTAACCGGCCACTCGATGCGACCCCGAGTGGCCGGTTGCTCCCAAGGACAGGGGATCGTGACGGACATTGCGGACAAGGTCATCCGGGGCGCGAGGCGCCTTTCGGAAACCCTGCCGCTCGGGCTTGAAACTGAAGGGGTTTTCACATCATGTCGACCATTGCCAAATCGCGTCTGCTGACGACCAGCGCGATCGCCGGAATTTCGATCCTGCAACTGGGCGCTGCCGCCCATGCGCAGGAACAGACCCCCGCTTTCGGCGTGCATGTGGACCAACCCGGGACGGTCGAGATCAATGTCGGCGAGGACGAGGAAATCGTTGGTAACGACATCGGTATTTACGCGGATAATGGCACGGTCATCGTCGACAATGCCGGGACGATCCGCGGGGACGGCTTTTCGCCGGCGGGGCTGGACAGCCGGCCAGCCGGTGGCATCGTCATCGCTCAGCCGGGGGCGTCGATCACCAACAGCGGGACGATCAGCGGCGCGGCAAACGGGATCGCCACGTCCTATTTCTTCAGCGAGGATGAAAATGGCGACAATCTGCCGCCGGCGGCGCTCGCCGCCGACACGGTCGTCGTCAACAGCGGTCTGATCAGCGGGGAAGGCGGAGCGGGGGTATCGCTCGTCGGCGGCGGCAGCGTCACCAACGATGGCACCATCCGCGGCGCCAATGGCGCGCCGGGCAGCGGGATCAACGGCATCGGCGTCGCGATCGCCGAATTTCCCGACCGGATCGCCGAGGGGGTTGAAGGCGTCGGATCGATCGTCAACAGCGAAGACGGGCTGATCGAAGGCCAGGCTATCGGCGCCGTCTTGCAAGGCGGCGGCACGATCGAGAACCAGGGCACGATCCGTGCCTTTGGACAGTTCAATCCGGCGACGCCGGCAGCGCAGACGCCCATCGGCGTTGTCATGACTGCCACGCCCGACCAGCAGGGACGGAGCGCGACGCTGACCAACGACGGACTCGTCCAGGGGTTCATCGGTGTGGTCGCAACCGGTTCGCTGGAGACGGTAACCATCAACAATGAAGGTGCGATCATCGGGCAGGGGATCGGTATCACCGGTCAATCGACCGGCGACCTGATCGTCAACAATGGCGAAGACGCACAGATTGTGGCGAGCGGCAATGCGATCGCGGCCAATACGAGCACGCTCACCGTCGACAATGCCGGGCTGATCCAGAGCCAGGGCCAGGTCGGCATCAACATAGCCTCGGCGAATGCGGTCATCGTCAACAGCGCCGGGATCGTCGGCGGCACCAACGCGATCACGACCGCGGCGCTGCAGACCGCGCCGAACGTCTTCGTCAATACGGCCGTCAACGCCAGCGTGGTCAACAGCGGCTATATCACGGCGCAGAACGGCACGGGCGTCAGGTTCCAGGGCGGCGGATCGGTCGCTAACAGCGGGTCGATCAGCGGCACCGTCGACGGCGTCTATATCGCGATGCTTCCCGATCGGGATGCCGAAGACTTTTCGGCGACGGTTGCCAACGAAGCCGACGGCGAAGTGTCGGGGGGGCGGTTCGGCGTCAACCTGATGGCTGGCGGTTCGGTCGAGAATGACGGCAGCATCAGCGGCGGCTTTACCGGCGTCGTCGTCCAGAATGCGCTCGGCCTTGCCGATGTCGCGGGCAGTGTGACGAACAGTGGTTCGATCACCGGCACC